>CANPOS010000070.1 GCA_947575745.1 uncultured Clostridium sp. | reverse complement strand
TGTAAGCGGTTAACGAGAATACGTATTGAAAACCTCAAGTACAATTCTATATAATAGGATCATACTTGAGGTTTTGCTTTTATTCTTTTTCTAAATTAAGTTCCTCATATGCACTTTGATAATTTAATATCTCTTCTGGAAGTTCTTTTGACCATGGCAAATATTTTTCTAATTCTTTTTCTTTATATGGTTCATCTAATTGGGGGATTTTTTCCAATAAATACTCAATATATTTTTCTATATTCAGTTTATTTACTTTTGCTGATTCGATTAATGAATAATATACAGCATTTGCTTTTGCTCCTTCTACACTATCTGCAAACAACCAATTTTTTCTATGTACTGCAAATGGTCGTATTGCTCTTTCTGCTAAGGAGTTAGTTAAAGGGATTTTTCCGTCTGTTACAAATATACTCAATTCTTCTTTCTGCTTTGTTGCATACGTTAATGCTTCTTTTAATTTCTTATTTATTATTACTTTATTATTTAATGTATCTTCTACCCATGTAAAAAATTCATCTAATATTGGTTTTGAAAGTTCTTTTCTCTTTTGTTGTTTTTCTTCCTCTCTTAATAGAGCTATTTGCCTTTCAACATCAAATAACTTATCACAATATGTAACTCCTATATATCCAGTAGAAGTTGTATCCATCTTTTTGTTTTGTAACACAGGTATGCTTTCGTAGAAATATCTCCTTGCATGTGCCCAACATTCTGCATGCGTAATACCTTCTATATTCTTATATGAGGCATATCCATCTGTTACGAGTACTCCTTTGTATCCTTTTAACAAGTTTTGTGCTATTTCAGTTCTTCTACTTGGTGAATATTGAAAGATTACTCCTTTTTTGCTTTCTAGTTCTCCTGAACGTAGCACCCACATATATGAATTGCTTGTTGCTTTTCTTCCTGCTTCTTTGTTACACTGCATAGTTGTTTCATCACAGTGAAGTAATTCACTTTGCTCTATCATTCTTTTATGCATTAGGTGATACAGATTTTCTAGGTAGTACTCATTGATTTTTATATTCCAGTTTGCCATCATGTTTCTTGGAAGCACAAGCCCTTTGTCGTCCCACATTTTTTCTTGCCTATACAATGGAACTCCTAAGTAGTATTTTTGGTAAATTACTTGTGTTGCAAGTGATGGACTTACAAAACTATGTGGCAACAATGCTTTTGGCATTTCTGCTTTTACAAAGGTTGCTGTATCTTTTTTGCTATCCTTTGTTCCACAATGTTTGCATTTGTAGGTATATTGCACATAATTTGTTAAGATGATTTTTGCTGGAATATATCGTATTTCTTTTCGTACCACTTTTTTAGAGATTTGTTCTAGTTCACTTTCACATTCTGGACATACAACTTCTGATTTTAATTGTATTTCTCTTAATTCTATTTCAACATTTTTTAACTGTTCTTTCTTAATGCCTGCTACTACTTTTCTTTTATTTTTCTTCTTGTACACTGTTATTTCTTCTACATTATCTTCTACTTGTTTTCTCAACTCGTCTTCTATTTGTTTTGATTCTTCAAAAAGAGAGCATTGTTCCACTATAGATGGTAATTCTTGTACAGGTGTAGCTTCTCTTTTACTTCCAAATACAATTCTCTTTAACGTATTTAATTGCATTTTTGTATTTTCTAATTCTATATTTTTATTATTTAATTCTATATGCAATTTCTTATTTTCTTCCATCAATTCATCATATGACATACTCTCTTTTTCACCTCGCTTTTTATGATATGATAATATCACAAAAAGTCTTACATAGCAAGCGTTTTTCTCATTTCCTGTGTGGATTTTTCATTGTTATATTGCTATATTTTCTTTGGTTATGTGGATATCTCTAAAATATTTATTTGGGTAAATTGTTAATCCTGATAACAACCACTGCAATTGCTCTTTTGTTATCATACACATTTCTTCACTATTTTTAGGCCATTGAAATTTCATGTTTTGTGCATCGAACAATGTTTTTTGTGCTAACACAAAACCATTCTTATCATAACACAATACTCGTATGCTATTTCTTTTTCTATTACAAAAGATAAAAGCTGCTTTTGAAAATGGATCTAGCTCGAATTTTTCTTTTATCATATGACATAATGAATGTGTTTGTTGTCTAAAATCTGTAGCTCCGTATGCAATGTATACTTGCTCTATATCCTTTAACATGTTATTAATCATATTCCATCAACACCTCCACAATTTTTTTTAAATATTCTTTATCATATCCGTTACATAATTCAATGTGAATAGAAGCATTCTTAAATACTATTTTCTTTTCTACATTAAAGTTCATTGCCATTAAATTAGTAGAAATTTTTCCAAATGTTGCTTCTTTATCTTCCTGTAACCATTTTCTTAAACTTTCTTCTCTTAACTTTTTTTGTTTTGCATAATCTTCTATACTCATTCCGACTTTTTCTAAAGTCTACTATATATTCTTTCTTTTCTTTTTCACTATATTTTACTGCTATCAAAAAATCACCTCACAAATTAATATGTTCTTATTTTACATATTAGTTTGTGAGGTTTTCAATACGTCTTTTCGTTAATCGCTTAC
>CANPOS010000069.1 GCA_947575745.1 uncultured Clostridium sp. | reverse complement strand
GATATAGCAGGGCTTGTAAAAGGAGCGAGCAAAGGAGAAGGATTAGGAAATAAATTTTTATCACATATTCGTGAAGTAGACAGCATAGCAGAAGTAGTAAGATGTTTTGAAGATTCAAATGTAGTGCATGTAGATGGAAATATATCACCAAAAAGAGATATAGAAACGATTAACCTAGAATTAATATTTGCAGACATAGAAACTGTTGAAAAAAGAATAGAAAAAGCAAAGAAAATGTTAAAAGCAGATAAAAAATATGCTTTTGAGATAGAAGTATTAGAAAAAGTAAAAAAAGTTCTAGAAGAGGGAAAATCAGCAAGAACAATAGATTTTACAGAAGAAGAGCAAGAAATCATGAAAGATACATATTTATTGACATTAAAGCCAATACTATATATTGCCAATATTAGTGAAGAACAAATACTATCAGCAGATACAGATAAATATGTAAATGACGTAAAAGAACATGCAAAAACAGAAAATGCAAAAGTAATTCCATTATGTGTTAAGATAGAAGAAGAGCTATCTACACTAGAGGGAGAAGACAAAAAAGAAATGCTAGAAGCCTTAGGATTAGACGAATCAGGACTTGACAAAGTAGTAAAGACAAGTTATGATTTACTTGGTTTAATGTCATTTTTAACAGCGGGAAAACCAGAAGTTAGAGCATGGACAATAAAAAAAGGAACAAAAGCGCCAGAAGCAGCAGGAAAAATACACTCAGACATACAAAGAGGATTTATAAGAGCAGAAATAGTATCTTATGATGACTTAATAAGAGAAGGAAATATGAATGCTGTAAAAGAAAAAGGTTTGCTACGTTCTGAAGGAAAAGATTATATTATGCAAGATGGAGATATTGTATTATTTAGATTTAATGTTTGAGTAATAATCAGCATCCTGCGTCGTTATTGTAAAGTAGAAAATCCTCAACGTGCAAAAAGCACGCCTCTGGTTTTCTACTTTACAATGCCTAGCATTATACTAATTCTTACTCAAACAAAATATAAGAAGGGAGAAAATTGTTTATGGAAAACAAAGAAAAAACAGAAGGAAAGAAACTAGAAGAGGAACTATTTAACAAAAAAAAGTCAGGATGGGATAAAGCCACAGAAGAAGAAAAGAAAATAATATTCAAATTCTCAGATGAATATATAGAATTTTTAAATAAGTCAAAAACAGAAAGAGAATTTGTTGTATCAGCAAAAGAAATACTAGACAAAAATGGATACAAAGACATAAATACAGTAGAAAAAGTATCAGCAGGAGACAAAGTATACTATATCAATAGAGGAAAAAGCATGTATATTGCTGTAATAGGAAAAGGAAAACTAGAAGAAGGACTTAACCTTGTTGGAGCACACATTGACTCTCCTAGACTAGATTTAAAACCAAATGCACTATATGAAGACACAGAATTTGCATACTTTAATACACATTACTATGGTGGAATAAAAAAATATCAATGGACAACAATACCACTTTCAATCCATGGAGTTATAGTAAAAACAAATGGAGAAAAAATAACTGTAAATATTGGAGAAAAAGAAGAAGATCCAATATTTACAATAACAGATCTTTTACCACATTTAGCTATGGAACAAATGAAAAAAACATTAGCAGAAGGAATAGATGGAGAAGACTTAAATTTACTTATTGGAAATATGCCATATAAAGATGAAAGTGTTAGTGAAAAAGTAAAATTAAATATAATGAAAATATTAAATGACAAATATGGAATAAAAGAAGCGGACTTCTTAAGCTCAGAATTAGAACTTGTACCAGCATTTAATGCAAAAAGTCTTGGATTTGATAAGAGTATGATTGCAGGGTATGGACAAGATGACAAAGTATGTGCATATACAGCTTTAAGAGCAATAATGGAAGCAAATGCACAAGAAAAAACTGCAATATGTATATTATCAGACAAAGAAGAAGTTGGAAGTATGGGAAATACAGGAATGGAATCACAAACTTTCGATAACTTTGTCGCAGAACTGTTAAACAAAACAGGAGAAAACAGAGCAAATTTATTAAATAAAGTATTCTGTAATTCAAGCATGTTATCAGCAGATGTTGGAACAGCTTATGATCCAATATATGCTTCTGTATCAGATAGAACAAATGTTGCTTTTGCATCATATGGAGTATCATTTGATAAATACACAGGATCAAGAGGAAAAGGCGGAGGATCAGACGCTAACGCAGAATTTATAGGAAAAGTAAGACAAATATTAGAAAAAAACGGAATACAATATCAAATAGCAGAATTAGGTAGAGTAGATGTAGGCGGTGGAGGAACTATCGCATATATCCTAGCAAATAAAGGTATAGAAGTAATCGACTGTGGAGTTCCAGTATTGTCAATGCACTCACCTTATGAAGTAACAAGCAAATTCGATGTGTACAGTGCATACAGAACATATAAAGCTTTCTTCGAAGAAGCTTAATATATAGCTAAAAAACAGAGTAGAATAAAAATCTACTCTGTTTTTTAAAATATATTGACAAATATATTAAGGTTATATATAATAGTGAATGTAAAAGAAATAAAAGGAGAATAACTTGAATGAAAACTCTTGTAAGCCTTGAGGCTCTACACACACACACACACACA
>CANPOS010000068.1 GCA_947575745.1 uncultured Clostridium sp. | reverse complement strand
TTTTTTATATACAGAAAATGCTAGAAATAAAATTTATGAAGATTTATTAAAAGATAATTATAATATATAAAGACAGTATTTTTTCTATTTAATACTGTCTTTCATAATCTCGAATATTCGCCATTTTACTACTAACTCAAGAATTACTATTTATGTGTTTATGATATAGAAACAAGTCTATACCAAAAGAATTAAACTTCTTTGATACTAAATCACTCGGTGTTCTCCTTGAAGATACACCCCTCTGGATTTTTTAGACTATATAAAATATATCTAAAATGAAGTATCGAAGTGGGACTAACACCACACGGAAACTGTTGTTGCTGTTAGCATCTCCTGTGTTGTTGTTGAAAGCAAAACTACCTGCATTCGTGCCATTGTTGTAATTACCGACCACGTTTGAATACTGGGTTAGACGAGTTCACAAAGTTAGAGTAGTAACAGTTTAATCCTCAATATATATCATTTTCGTAATTCATTTACGAAAGATATATCTATATTAATTTCATACGCTCATGCGTGTATTTTATGATGCTTTTGCACGGGCTTTCTAATAATGAAAATGTTCTAGTATAATTAGCCCATGCCTCTATATTTATTACAATTTTCTTATCAAATATCAAGGAACAAAGTCACTTATGGGACTAACACCACACGGAAACTGTAGCCGCTGTCAGCATCTCCTGTGCTGATGTTGAAAGCAAAACTACCTGCACCCGTGCCATTGGTGTAATTACCGACCACGTCTGAATACTGGGCGAGACGAGTACACAAAGACAGAGTAGTCGCTATTCCATCCTTTTGTTTCTTTTGTTGCATCTCCTATTTTTGCTCCGTCATAGTTTGAATAAGAATTGCTTGAATTTGTATATAAATCTACATATTTGCTATCTCCTGCTTTTACTCCAAATTTAGCATTTTCTTGTCCATTTAAACATCCTGCTACATATTCCCAACTTCCTCCTGCCATATCATATACTCCATATACAGTTCCTGTTGTACTTGCTTTCGGTCCATTTGCTGAATTATATGCAGATGTAGTTGTACTATTTGCATCTTTGCTTGTTCCAACTGAACCTGTTATATAGAACCTACTTGAATTATTCCAAACTTGGTATGTTGCATCTCCATTTGCTCCTGTACTACTTTCTGGATTAAATACTCCATATTTACTTTGACTTAATATTGCTACTGCTCCCCATTCTGTATTTTTCATCATATGACTATCTACTGTTGAACCTGCTAGCACTTCTCCTTCATTTGTCATATTTCCACATACTGTAAATATATTTGTTGTTTGGATATATCTCCAACTTGGTTGATTCGGTATTACTTGTATTTTTAAATTCGTAGCATTTCCTCCGCCATTTGATGCGGTAGGAGTATTACTTACTGCTTCAAACTTTGCTACCCATATTCCATCTAGTTCTCCAAATCCCCCGTTTCCTGCATTTGTAAAAGCTGGATGTATGGTGTAACCATCGTTTGATTGTATTGTTCCATCGCTTTGCTTTGTATATCCTATTGCACCTTCTTTTTTATCTGTTCCTATAAATCTTACTTCTATTTCTGTTTCTGTTGTACTTGTTGGTACTATATATTCGTATCTTGGTATCCATACCCAATATGCTTCTAATCCACTATTAGTTGTTTTTATATTTGCCCATTTTCCATTCTCGTAGTCATACCAATCATCTGGCTGTGTAGTTTGTCTATCATTTGGTACATATTCTGTTCCTGTTTCATTTAAATTCCATGTCACATATGTTTTTTGTGCTATTTTATCTACATTTGGTTTATTTGCTCCACTCTTATCTGATATTACTGGATTTTTAGGCACATCTTTTACAGTTGTTCCATTAAATATATCTGCTACTTTTATTTCATGATTTCCCTTTGTTGTAGTTAATGTTTTATCTATTAATTTTTCTTCTTCTGATAATATACCATACTTTTCTAATATTCCCTTTAAAGTATCATCTGATATATTCCCATTGTTTCCTGCTTGTTCACTTAATATATCAGTTTGTATTTCTTCTTTTATACTTGCTATCTCTGTTGCAATCTTTGCATCGTTTGCTCTATTTATTAAGCCGTTATCTCCCATTAGAGTTGCTATTGATATGCCTGCTAGTATTAAAAGAATTATAATTGTAACTACAAGCGATATCAATGTTATACCTTTTGTACTTTTAATCTTATTCATCTTTTGAACTCCTCCATCTTAAATTATTAATTATTCGTATCATATCATAACATAATATGTTTTTCAATGATTTTTTAAAATAAAATATTTTTATTTGTGTGTGTTTTCTATACACACTATATCACAAACAATATTATAAAATCAAGAAAATAATTATTTTTTTGGAGAATATGATGAAAAAATTTAATGAACAACGTAATGTAATAGGTAATTTAATAAAAGAATATAGAGAAAAGAAAAATTATACCAAAACTCGGCTTATCGCAAAAACTAGAATTACTAGGTGTTGAACTTGATAGATTTGAAATTTATAAAATAGAAAATGGCAAAATGATCGTTAAGGATTTTGAACTAATTGCTTTATCTATTGTTTTAGATATACCTTTTGATGAAATAAGGAAATTAGTAGACTTTGATTAACTTTGAAAATGTATAAATTTATATATTTTTTAAGATAGAGCTTTAAGACAAACTCTATCTTTCTAAATCCCATTCTTTTTCTCTTTCTTCGTGTTTAAGTTGTTTTTCTGCATCTAAAAAAGTATTTGTTTCCTTTTGAAAATCTCTAATTAAGTTATCTTCTGCTCCCATATCAAACTTTTTGCAAATCCAATGTATGAATTTATCAATAGTTTCATAGAATTTATCTATTATTTTATTTAATCTGCTGTTCTCTTTTTCTAAACCTTTAATTTTACTTTTATATTTCCATTCTACATCAAATTCTTTTTGCTTATATTCATCCTTAATTTGTTCTACTTCATTATATAAATTTACATTATCACTTATTATTTTATCTCTTTCCTTTTGGTATTTTTCTGCTTCTTCTATAACTTTTGTTTGCCTTGATAATTCCTTATGCAAATTCA
>CANPOS010000067.1 GCA_947575745.1 uncultured Clostridium sp. | reverse complement strand
AAGCTGAGACGAAAATACTTTCAGGTATTCTCACCCCAACTATTGACATTCAGCCATTTTTGTATTTGTCAAACTTTTGTAATCTTGAAAAGCAGTTATTCCAATATTTACAAGAAGTTCGACGAAATCTCCTTATGGAGCCACTGGGGAGAATCGAACTCCCGACCTACAGGTTACGAATCTGTTGCTCTACCAACTGAGCTACAATGGCAAACATTTATAAAACAAAATATATTTTAACATAAAATTTATAATAAATACATACTTTTTCCAAAAAAACATATAATAAATATAACCTTTTTATTTAAAATGTCGCCTAAGTATTGATTTTATCCAAAAAATAGTATAAAATATATACAATTATTTATTAAAAAGTGCATAAAATGCATTAATGAAATGGAGGAAAATTAAATGGCAGAAGTATATATGGCAGGAGATTTAAGAAATGGAACAACATTTGAATTAGATAATCAAGTATTTAGAGTAGTGGAATTCCAACACGTTAAACCAGGAAAGGGAGCAGCTTTTGTTAGAACAAAAATTAAAAATGTAATAACTGGAGCAGTATTAGAGAGAACTTTTAACCCTTCAGAAAAGTTACAAGGAGCAGAAATAGAGAAAAGAGAAATGCAATATCTATATGCAGATGGAGATTTATACTACTTTATGGATAATGAAACTTATGAACAAACACCTCTTAATAAAGAACAATTAGGAGATAGTTTAAAATACATAAAAGAAAATATGACTGTAAAAATGTTATCTTTTAAAGGTAAAGTATTTGCAGTAGAGCCACCTATGTTTGTAGAGCTTGAAGTTACATATACAGAACCAGGATTTAGTGGAAATACTACGACAACATCAGGAAAACCAGCTAAACTAGAAAATGGTTTAGAAATAAGTGTACCTTTATTTGTTGAAATAGGGGATATACTAAAAATAGACACTAGAACTGGAGAGTATATGGAGAGAGTTTAAGGAGTTTTGATAAAATGGCGGATTTAAAGAAAAAACTTAATGCAATTTTAAGTGACCTTGATAAAAATGTAAAAGACAAGGAGGACTTAGAATATGTAAAATCACAAATATATAATATTTCAATGTTATTTTTAGACGAAATAGACAAATTAGCCGAACTAAATCTAGGTAGATTAAATGTAATGATAGACAAAGAAAAAGAATTAAGCAAAAGAATAAGCGCAATGGAAAAAGTAATGAAAAATATTGAAAAAGAGATTTATATTACTGAAGACGATATGGATTTTACAATACAATGCCCATACTGTAATGCAGAATTTGTAGAGGATTTTACAGATGGATTTAAACATGAAGTGAAATGCCCAGAATGTGACAATGTAGTACAACTAGAATGGTATCAAGATGAAGAATGTGATTGTGGGCATGAACATAATTGCGATGGAGAATGTTCATTAGAACAAGAAAATGAATATGAAGATAATGACGAAGGAAACGAAGAAGACGATATGTAATGTATCGTCTTTTAAATATTTAATGGAATTAAAGCTAAAGGATTTTGATATGAACCATTTATCTTTATTGAAAAGTGTAAATGACAGCCGAGTAGTTGCACCATTTGTTGGTACTCCAGTTTTATCATGATATGGGTTATTTGGTGCGTCAAAAACATGATAAGGGCCGAACTTGCCCAATCACTTGTCCTTGCTCTACAAAATCTCCGAACATTGACTAAAAAATTAGGAGACACATGATAATACATAACTTGTGTGTCATTACTTTCTAGAATAATTGTATAACCGAGCAGAACCCATAAAACCTATATAATTAACTTTAGCAGAAATAGTTGATAAAAAGTAAGTGTTTTCTTTAGCAGGTATATCAATTCCTCTATGAAAAGAAGAAGCTTGAGCAGTAGGAGAATTTCGATAACCAAAATAAGAGGAAATTTTGTAAAAACCTGGTACTGGCCAAGTATAACCATTAACACTTGTATAGATGCTATTTCCATCGATTCCATAATCGGAATAATTTAAAGGTGAATTTGCTCCCAGTATAGACAAAATGATGCTTAGAATAATAATAAATAAAAAAGAATAAGAAATCAATTTATTCATAAAAAGCTACCTCCTAAAAAGTAGCCTCCATATTTAAATTATATATCTATTTTTTAAATGCAAAGAATTTACTTATAAAGAAATTTAAAATAATTACTAGAATGGTTATAAATAATTTACTTATAAATTCTTGAATTCCAATAATATTAAATAATAAATAAAATCCAATAATCTCAAGTATCATTGTAAATGCACGTCCAATCATAAATTTGTAAAATTCTTTTAGATTTTCTTTAAAGGTTGTTGCAGTGGAATTAAATACTAATTTTCTATTTGTAAAATACGCAAAAAGCACAGCAATCAAAACAGCAATGATATTTGATAAATTTTCATTAAGATGTAAATGAGTTAAAATGTAGAAAACTACAAGATTAACAATAGTAGTAAGTACACCAAAAATTATATAAAATATAACTTCTTTAGTTAATACTTTTTTTAATAGTTCTTTTATTCTTTCCATATTTCCCCCGAAAATGAAAAAATACAGAGCATATATTACTCCGTATAAAATATAAATTTACATGGCAGGGGTGGAAGGAATCGAACCCTCATCAAAAGTTTTGGAGACTTCTATCTTAACCGTTGGACGACACCCCTATATAATATACTTATATTATATTAGCATATATAAAGAAAATATGCAAGTGAATTTAATATATTATTTGAAATTTTAATAAGGAAGAAAAAAGAAATGACTCAGGCACATAATATGTACCTGAGTCTAATGCTATTTGAAAGGAATTCTATCTGTATAATGCAATATTAGCTGTTGTTTACAGAAGCTCCAGCCTCTACGCTAGCAGCCTCTTCCTTAGCAGGAGGAGTAGCCTCTACATCAGAAGACTCTTCCTCAGCGGGAGGAGTAGCCTCTACATCAGAAGACTCTTCCTTAGCAGGAGGAGTAGCCTCTACATCAGAAGACTCTTCCTCAGCAGGAGGAGTAGCCTCTTCCTCAGAAGACTCTTCCTTAGCAGGAGGAGTAGTCTCTACATCAGAAGACTCTTCCT
>CANPOS010000066.1 GCA_947575745.1 uncultured Clostridium sp. | reverse complement strand
AATGCACTATTTTTTTATCTTTTTCTTTTCACCCCAACTAATATTATAGAACCAATTGAACAGAAGATACAAAATCAATCAGAAATAAAAATCTGGTTGATTTTTTTGTTGTCTAAAAAGGGACATCAAAATCATCCAAACGAAAGGATGGTGTGTGAAATGCAGATAATTAAGCAAGAATTACAATTTGAAGAAAGTCTAAAACAAAGACTTGAGTTTATATGTGAGTTTTCTAAGGCTACTCCTACCTTTATAAATGGTAGCATTAGAAAATTAGAGAAAACTAATCTTACATATATTGAGCCACATAGAGTAATAATTAAAAACATTACTTTTTTAGTTTTTAATTATTCAAATGATGTGTATATTTCAAATTTAACTCAAAAGATTAAATTATCAGAATTAGAAGAATATTTGAAAAATATATAATTGTAAATATTTGACATTTTTTAAAATCGTGATATAATATAGGCAATAAATTATGTATAGCTGTTCGTCAAGAGCTATATAATTATGAGTACTTTGAAAAAATCATATTATATTGCATTATTATATTTTAGTTTATGATAAATGTATTTAAGAGATGTCAGTAGTACTCGTGTGTACTTTGATGTCTCTTTTTTGTTAGATTGGAGGTTTAAAAATTGAACGAAGAAAAGAAAAAATGTGGATTGTATATGAGAGTATCAACAGATGAACAAGCAAGAGAACGGATTTAGTTTACCAGAGCAAAAAGAACGATTAGAGTCTTTTTGTAAATTCAAAGGTTATGAAATAATAGATTATTATGAAGATGCAGGAATAAGTGCAAAAACTGGTAATCATAGACCAGAGTTTGAAAGATTAAAAAGTGATATAAAAGCTAAAAAAATAAACACAATTGTTGCATTAAAACTAGATAGAATAACAAGAAGTATTTATGATTGGGAAAACTTAATGACATTTTTAGATGAAAATAATGCTTATTTAGACTGTGTAAATGATGAAATAAATACTACAAGTGCAAATGGTAAAATGATTTCCAGACTTTTAATGAGTGTTAGTCAAAATGAAATTGAGAGAACCAGTGAAAGAACTAAAATAGGTTTAGCAGGTGCAATTAAAAATGGACATATTCCTCACGTTGCACCATTAGGTTATAAAAGAGAAGATAAAAAATTAGTAATTGATTATTCTACTAAAGATATTGTCATTAGAATATTCGACTTATATTATAATGGTTACTCTTATCAGAAAATAAGCAATTTATTTAACAAAGAAAAAGTATTAGAAAAAAATAATTGGCGAGATTCAACTATTGTAGGTATTATTGAAAACGAAATATATAAAGGTGATTTTGTTCATGGTAAGAAAACTAAACATCCTACCTATTACGAAGATGTTGTAGAGCCTATTATCTCAAAAGAAATGTGGGCAGATTGTCAAGTTCAAAAGAAGAAAAATTCAAGAAGTTATAAAAGGACTTTAACTTATTTATATTTACAAAAGTTAAAGTGTCCTAAATGTGGAAGAATTTTAAGTGGTAAAGCTACTACAAAGAAAAATGGCAATGCCTATTTCTACTACTATTGTAATGACTGCAAAATTGAATTTAAAGAAAAGATTATAAATGATTATTTCAATCAATTTATTAGCGAGTTGGTAGAATACGACTCAGTTGTAAATCAATTCTTTTTACCTATGATAAAGCAAAAATTTGATGAGCCAAAAGAACAATTAGAAAAAGAGATAAATGTGCAGAAGAATAAACTTGAAAGAATTAAAAAAGCCTATATCAATGGAGTTTTTGAACTAAAAGAATATAACGAAGAAAAGAAAATAGTTGAAAAAGCAATAAGTGAACTAGAAAGCAAATTAGAAACTACTGATTGCACCGAAGAACTAAGATTTACACCAAAAGATATTTTATTAAAACGAGATATTGACTTTATCAATAAAATAAAGCTAGATAAAGAATATCAAGAAAGAACTAAAACTTGGAAAGATTATACAAGACAAGAACAAGCAGAACTTATAATGAAATATGTTGATGATATAGAACTTGCTTTAGTTGGTAATGAAGTAGCCGTTAAACAAATAAATTTTAGAGAATCAATATGTAAGCCTTGTCAAGAATTATATGATAAAGGTTATATAGATACTACTAAACCAGCTATATTTGGTAATGTACTTGGAAATGTTAGATTTAGTAATTATCTAGCTAAAGAAGAAGTTGGTGAAATAATTATGAGATTAAGACAATATTATGATGTTGGTTATACTGAAGCAACATACTATGTAGATAAGCAAGTATTTTATTTTAACTTTGCCGAAGATAATAGTGCTATTGTTAGAGTATTTCCTTTAAAAGATTATTATAAGCTAGATCCAGATAATAAAATGGAAACTTATGAATTTGGAATAATTTATATTCGTGAAGAAGATAAATTTCAAATGAAAGAAATTGATACTGCATTTGATTATATACTAGATGAAACAAACGATAGTGTAATATACACAAAAGAATCTACTCCTATTTCAGTAGGTGTAAAGCCAGTGAAGTTCTGCGAAGAAAATGCAAAAGAAACAAATTAACAAAAGAAAAATTATATTTGCAATTAGCAATATAATTTTGTTTGAGTTAATTTGAATAAATTTTGTCCACTAGGAGAAAAATTATTGCCTCGCAGAGCCCCCATGTTATGATGGTACGTCATAACATATAGGGGAGAACGATTTAGTTAAGTACACTAAATAATTCTCCCCATAAAATAGCTTAATTAAGCCGTTATTCTTTCATTTAACATTTTTTCAATTACCATTGTCATATCTTCCAGACTAACTGGAAAAGAAATTATACCGACACCTCTATAATATATATCTATTTCTTGAACTTTCTTACCATTTATTTTTTCTGTTTGATGAATTAGTATTTTTTCTATAAGTTCGTTTAGTATTTCTGGTGTTAGTTCAGTTATTTCAGTATATTTCTTAACATTAGATATAAATTGTGATAAGTCAGTTTTTTTCTTTTCAGTATCGTTTATTTGCTTTGATAACTGGTCAATTTTTATTTTTAATTCTTGTTGTTGTCTATCATAATTAAAAGATAAGTTCCTAAATCTTTGATCTGTTAGCTTTCCTGAAATATTATCTTCGTAAATATGCTGAAACAAAGTATCAATTTCAATTATTCTGCTTTTTGCTTTTTCAAGTTCTTTCTTGTTTTTAGCAATTTGCTTTGCTTCATCGTTAGAAGATTTTTTTAGTTGCTCTTTTATGAATAAATCTTCATAATTTTTCATATAATAAACTACTTTTTGTATATTTTCTAAAACAAGACTTTGCAATACTTCGTCTGTAATCCAGTGTGAAGTACACAAAGAAGTATTTTTCTTATAACTTGAACATCTATAATGGTCTTTTGATTTTAGGTTATTTTCAGGTGCTTGAAAGTATAGCTTTTTACCACAATCATTACAGAAAAGTAAGCCAGAGAAAATACTTTTTCTACCTGTTCGAGTAGGCTTTTTTCTATTATTTCGTAATTGCTGAGCAATATTCCAAGTGTATTCATCAATTATTGCCTCATGGGTATTTTTAAATATTTTCCATTCTTCTTTTGGCAGATTAACCTTAGTTTTATCTTTATAAGAACGAACAGTATATTTAAAATTAACTGTATCTCCAATATATTCTTGTCTATCTAAAATACTTGCTACTGTTGTAGCATTCCACTGATGTTTAAATTCTTGCAGTTTAGTAGGGAACTTTCTTCCAATACTTATAAAATATTCTGCTGGTGTCATTATCTTTCGCTCACTCAAAATTCTTGCAATTTCAAAAGTTCCATGCCCTTGAACAAATAGATTATATATTTCCTTTACAACTTCTGCTGATGTTTCATCAATACCCCATTTTGTTTTATCAGTTTCATCTTTTTTATACCCATAAGGTACATTATTAGCAAGAGAAACACCTGATTCGCCTTTGCTTTTAAGAACTGCTCTAACTTTTTGACTTGTGTTTTTGGAATGCATTTCATTAAACCAATCTTGAATAGGCAAGAAGTCATTTAAGCCTTTACTACTATCAATATTATCCATTATAGCAATGTATCTTATATTTAGTCTTACAAAATCTTCTTCAAGAAGTTGTCCTACAACAAGTCTATTTCTACCAAGTCTTGAATGGTCTTTTACTATAATTGTTCCAATTTGTCCACTTTCAGCAAGTTCCATCATTTCCATAAAAGCAGGTCTTGTAAA
>CANPOS010000065.1 GCA_947575745.1 uncultured Clostridium sp. | reverse complement strand
TCAAAGCCAAAACCAAACAAAACCAAAACTATTTCAATTTCCAACCATAAAGAGAAAATCTTATCTTATTTTTATATTATAATATATGCCATCATTTTTTGCAATACTTTTGTATGGTATTTTTTATATTATTTTTGTATAGAATATATATATGTTATGAAAAAGGAGCTATTTATCAATGTTTGAAATTCAAAAATATAAAAAAAGTAATGTAAAACTTTCTATAAGATTGCCTGAAGATGTTCATAATACTTTAAAAAAAATTGCAAAAAAAGAGGATATGAGCTATAACAATGTACTTGTTAGCTGTATCCAATTTGCTTTAGATGAAACAGATTTAGAGAAATATAAAGATGTTAATATAGATGATTAATTCAAGCTAAAGATAAAAACTCTCTCCTTTGAAATATTTCTTAAAGAAGAGAGTCCTATTATTTTCACAAAATTCTATTAAAAAGAAGAAATATCTTCTCTAAGATTTTTCTTAAAGAAGATATTTTACTTATTGCGAAAGCAACAAGGTTCTGGGACACCTCACCCACAAGCTTTGCTTGTGATGTGGGTTAGGTTCTTATATTTTTATTTTTTTGCTGGTTTTGCAAATTCTATATCATAAGCATTTACATAATTTGCGGCTATTCCTGAGTCTATTGTAGTAGTTTCTCCTGGTTCTAGTTTATTTATTTCTCCTACAAATGATGTCATTATTTTTCCATCTTTATCCAATACATTTATATCTACTAATTGTGCTGGAATTATACTTGCTGTTGTATTTTTCACTTCAGCATTTAAACTTGTAACTGATTCTGTATGTGAAAATTTAATATTTGTGAACTCTAGCCCATTAAATGTTTTTGTTTCTGCTAGTTTTTTACTAGTATTTACTACTATTCCATTTTCTTGCTTATCTGCATAAGTTTGTTTTTCTTCTTGTTTATTTGGTGATGTTACTTTTACTATTACAGCTATAATTGCTATAATTGCTATAATCACTACTACTAATCTTATCGTTTTTTGATTCATGTTTTCCTCCTTAGTTTTTGAATTAAGATTAATATATCTCAAAATTTTTTTAATGTCAAGTTTTTTTGTATCATCATTTATTATTTCAAAGTATCCACTATTTTATTTACTATTTCCATAAACCAATTAGATTTTTTTTCATTTTTTTTGATTTGTTCTGAACTTGTTTCTACATAGTCTGTTTTTGGAAGTGTTACTAACACTGTTTGTTCAGGACTTCTCTTTTGCATCCCTAATTTTTCTTGTGCTTCTTGCTGTATAGTTGTAAGTTTTAAATTACTTTCTATGTTTGCTTCTAGTTGTGCTGTTTCTTTTTCTATTACACCTAATTCTGTTTTCTTTTCTTTTAAATTGGAATATGTTTTATCTATCATAGCATATCTATAACTAATAACAAATAGAGCTACAAAAACTATGGCTACGTATGATATTATCTTTGCCTGATTTATTTTTGTTTTAGTCCTTTGTTTCTTTTTTGTGCTTCTTGCTGTACTTTTTTTAGGATATGTTCTTTTTATTGGTTCATATTCTGGTTTTAATTTTCTTGGACTAGTTTCATATTGATATCTATTATATGCCATAGATTTTGCCTCCTTTCTCTTTTGCTATTCTCTTTCAAAAATTCGAAGTTTTGCACTTTTTGCTCTTGAATTTTCTTTTTGTTCTTCTTCTGTTGGTATTATCGGCTTTTTTGTTATTATTTTTCCAAGACTTACTGCTCCACATACACAATATGGTAATTCTTTTGGACAAGTACATTTTCCGTACACTGTCTGTAAATGCTTTTTTTACTGCTCTATCTTCTAATGAGTGAAATGTTATTACACATAATCTTCCATGCTTATTCAATAATTTAATTGAATTCATTATTGTGTTATATAGTGGCTCAATTTCATTGTTTACTTCTATTCTAATTGCTTGAAATGTTCTTTTTGCAGGATGTCCTTCTTTTGAAAATTTTGCTGGTATTGATTTCTTTATTATTTCTACTAGTTCACCTGTTGTTTCTATTTCTTTTATTTTTCTTCTTTCGCAAATATTTTTTGCAATTTTTTTTGCAAATTTTTCTTCTCCATATTCTAAAAGTATTTGTGATAGTCTTTCTTCTGAATATTGATTTACTACTTCTCTTGCTGTTAGTTCTTGCGTTTTATCCATCCTCATATCAAGTAAGCTTTCTTGAGACATATAGCTAAAACCTCGATTTTTTTCATCTAGTTGGTATGAAGAAACTCCTAAATCTAGTAATATTCCATCTACTTTCTCTATATTAAACTGTGATAATGTTTCTTGTATTTCGTCATGGTTTCCATGTACATATTTTATATTGCTAAAATCTTTTAGTTTTTCTTTGCTAGCTTTTAAGGCTTCTTCGTCTTTGTCTATTCCTATTAATATTCCAGTTTCTTCTAGTTTTTTTGCAATCTCAAAACTATGTCCTGCTCCACCGCAAAGTTCCATCTACATATATTCCATTTTGTCGTATATTTAATCCTTCGATTGTTTCTTTTAGTAATACTGGATTATGTTTAAATTCCACTTCTTTATCTCCTTGATAATTTCTTTTAGATAAAGCATTACAGTTGGTAAGATATTTTATATTACCAACTGTAATGAAATCTACTTCTTAAGTATATATCTTTTGTTATAATTGCTTTTGTTTTTTTATAACTTTCTTTTGCTAATTCTTACTTTTGTTTTTATCTTACTTCTTTTGTAGATTTAAGATTTTGTCTTTTGTATTTTTTGTCTTTAGTTTATTGTAACTCTTTTGTGTTTTATTATTCTTTTGTAATTTTATCTTTTGTTTATTACTTAATTTTTCTTTTGTAAATTTCTTCTTTTGTTCATTTATATAAACTTTTGCAAGTTATATACCTAATAATTTATCCATATTTTCTGCAATTTCATCTGCTGAAATATTTTCTCCACTTTGTAACCAAGCTTCTTTATTCCATATTTCTATTCTTGTCCCAACTCCAATTATCACAATATCTTTTTCTAATTTTGAATATGTTCTTAAGTTGTTTGGTATTAAAAATCTTCCTTGTTTGTCTATCTCACATTCTATTGCTCCTGATAGGAAGAATCTTACAAAGTCTCTGGCATTTTTGTTTGTAAGTGGAAGTGTTTTAAGTTTTTCTTCGAAGTTCGTCCATTCTGTTTGTGAATAAGCGAATAAGCAACCATCTAAACCTTTTGTTAATATGAATTTTTCTCCTATGTCATCTCTAAGCTTTGCTGGCATTATCACTCTGCCTTTAGCATCTACTGTATGCTCATATTCACCTATAAACACTTGCCTTCACCTTCCTTCACTTTTATGACACTTTCTACCACTTCTCTCCACTTTCAAATAAATTTTAATATAAGTCTTAGAAAAATGCAAGCTTTTTTGGTAAATTTTTTAAATTTTTTTATGTTTTTTTGTTTCGTCTGTATTATGTTGACAAGTATACTTTGATTTGATATAATTTTAGTCAAATCATGCTCAAGTAGCATTTATATAGATGTTCCTACAAACAATTATTGTGAAAGGAAGATGGAATATGCTTTGGATGTATACTTTTACTGCTTTGGAAGTTCTTCCCATTGTGTTCCTTTGCCTCAGTATTACAAAAAAAGACTATACCTATATTTTGTATGCTCTTGGCTCCATGTGGATGAGCATGCGTCTCTGCATGCTTTGGCAAGGTTGGGATGTAAAATGTAGCTTTGCTGTTGGTTTTATCCCTGGAGTTTTCTTTTACGTTTCTCTGAGAGTTTTTCTATTATTAGAAAAACATTGGAACCAACTTTTCCATAAAACGTATAAATAATTTGAAAGGAAGTATAATATGATATTCTGGATAGCCTTTATTTTGCTTTCCTCATTCACAGGAGTATCGTTCTCTATAACTCTCAACAGAATACCTCTTAACAAATTATCTTGCCTGTTGACAGTAGTTGGCTTTATAGCTCTTTGCTATATATGTCATTGGTATGGTTTCAGCAATTGTGGCACTTTTGCATTATCTATCCTTGCTCCAAGCACTGTTGCTTTCGTTCACTTAAATTATCTTTAATCCAAGCAACAACTATTCCAAAATATAAAAGCAGGAACCCAAGAGAAAAAATCCCTTGGGTTCCTGCTTTTATCCATTTAATTATTTGCATAAAAAAACTGGCGACGACCTATTTTCCCAGCAAAGAAATTCGCAAGTATCTTCGGCACATAAGGCTTGACTTCTGTGTTCGGCATGGGAACAGGTATTACCCTTATGTAATAGTCACCA
>CANPOS010000064.1 GCA_947575745.1 uncultured Clostridium sp. | reverse complement strand
TGACTTGTAAAAGGAAACAAATCAACTGGTGTCATTTTATTTATATCATATTTTTCCTCTAACTTACTTAAATCCCTTATAAGTGTTGCAGGATTACAACTTATATATATAATCTTCTTTGGTTCTATCTTTAACAAGTTTTCTATTGTATTTGTATCTAATCCCCTTCTTGGAGGATCTACAAACACTACATTTGGAACTATCTTTTTATTATATATCAACTCTCCTAAAGTTTCTTCTACATCTCCTGCTGTAAATTCTATATTATCTATTCCGTTTATTTTAGCATTTTCTTTTGCATCTTGTATTGCTTGTTCAACAATTTCTATTCCATATACTTGTTTTACATGTTTTGCTGCAAATATTCCTATTGTACCAATTCCACAATATAAATCAAATGCAATATCTTCTTTACTTAAATTAGCTCCTTCTATTGCAAGATTATATAATTTTTCTGTTTGTACTGGATTTATCTGATAAAATGACATAGCTGAAATATTAAATATATACTCTCCCAATTTGTCTTTTATATATCCGCTTCCATATATTACAATATTCTCATTACCCATTATCACATTTGTATTTTTGTTGTTTATATTTTTTACTATTGTTTTTATATTTGGAAACTTTTCTAATAACTTTTCCTTTAATTCCTCTTCTTTTGGTAAATTCTTGTGTGTACATACAAATACACACATTACTTCATTTGTTTTCATTCCATACTTTATTATTATATGTCTAAATAGTCCTTTTCCTGTTTTTTCATTATACACACTTATTTTATTTTCATTTATAAATTCTACTATGAATTTTGCTATCTCTTGGGATATTTTGGTTTGGATTTGACACTCATTAAATTCTACTATTTCATGTGTTCTATTCGCAAAAACACCAACTATTGCTTTTCCATTTTTATCTTTTCCAATAGGGTATTGTGCTTTATTTCTGTAAAGTATTGGTTCTTCCATTCCTACTGTATTTTCCACTTGAATTTTTTTTCTTAGATTTTTGTTTACTAAATTTTGTACAGTCTCTCTTTTTAGTTCTAAAGTCTTCTCATATTTTATGTGTCTTAAGTTACAACCACCACATCTTCTATATGTTGTACAGTCTTCTTCTATTCTATCTTTAGATACTTCTATAATATTAATTAGTTTGGCAAAAGCATGAGATTTTGTCACTTTAAGTATTAATATTTTTACCTTCTCTCCTTTGATTGCATTAGGAACAAATATTGTGTATCCATTAATTTTTGCAATTCCTTCTCCTTCAAATCCATTATCTATTATATCTACTATATATTCCTCATTTTTATTTACTGGAATTTCCATATTTTATATACTTCTCCTACTTTACATTTGAATATTTTATTTAGCACCTATATCTTACCATAATTAAAGCTTTCTTTCAATATTTTTAAATTTCAACTGTAACCATTTTTTCAAATTAGAATAGTATATATCATGAAAACAAATGAACAAAAATCTTAAAGTTTTTATAGGGAGGTTTCAAGATGAATAGTTGCTGTTGCAATAACAATAATGGCGAAATATTATGGTTCATTATTTTATTCTTACTACTTTTCTGTTGTGGATGCGGTAACAGATGTTGCTGTAATTAATTTTACTTAAACTTAGCTGAACTTTCCAGCTTTAAGCTTTGAAAGGGGGGAAATAATATGCCAGAGACTAGAGGTTGTGGATGTGGTTTCGGTGGCGACTGCTGCTGGATAATAATCCTATTTATATTAATAATGTGTTGTTGTGGTAATGGTTTTGGTAACAATTGTGGTTGCTAGTTTTACCAAAAGAAATGAGAGGCATTCAAAAAATGTCTCTCTTTTTTACATTCTACGATACTTAAATTATTACAATAGTATTAAACTTTAACTCTTTCCTCTCCTAGAATCTCTTGAAACTGTTTCATTGTATCTCTTATCATAAAAATTGCTCCACAAGGTTTTGTTCCTTCTTCGTCTATAATTTCAACTTTAATATTATTTCTATCTCCCATAAAGAACCTAATTGCACCTCTTAGCCTCTTTTTTGTTTCCTCATCAGTATTTCTAATATCCAATACTAATTTATGCTCTTTTCTTTCTTTCAAATTCTCTATATTCATTGCAACTATTTTAGGTTCTTCTTCCTCTTTTAAGCTTAATCTTCCTGTAACTAAAACAATATTTTCCTCCATTAAGTTTTCTTGTGACTTCATATATGCATTTTCAAAAACTATAATTTCAGCCTGTCCATATAAATCTTCTACAGTTACAAATGCCATAAGCGTATTATTCTTTGTATATTTCTTTTTTATAGAAGTAATAATTCCTGCATACTTAATTATTTGTCCATCTCTAAATTCTAATGACGTTTCTGAAACTCCATTGCTTACATTCTCTGCCACTTCTTTCATTTTAACTGTATTTATATTTGATTGACGCATAATATCTTCTTTTAGTTTTTCTAATGGATGTCCTGATATATATATACCAAGCATCTCCTTTTCCATAGACAAAAATTCCTTATCAGAATATTCAGGTGATTCCATAAACACATACTTATGTTTATTATTCTCTTCCTCATTCTCTCCTAAGTCAAACATACTAACTTGTCCTGTATATGCTTTTTTTAGGCTATCTTGTATGGCATCAATTATTCCTTCAAAAGACTCAATTAAAGTTTTTCTTGTTTGTTCAAATTCGTCAAAAACCCCTGCCTTTATTAAACTTTCTATACATTTTTTATTAACTCCATATTCTTGAACTCTCTCACAAAAATCAATAAAGCTCTTATATGCTCCATTTTTCTCTCTTTCTTCAACAATACTATCTACTACTGCAATTCCAACATTTTTAATACTTCCTAACCCAAATCTAATTTTTCCATTATCTACTGTAAATCTAGTATTACTTTTATTTATATCTGGCTTTAATATTTCAATCTTTAAATTTTTACACTCATCAATATACATTGGAATTTTATCTAAATTTCCTAAAAAGCTATTTAAAGTTGCTGCAAGTAAAGCTTCTGGATAATATGCCTTGATATATGCTGTTCTGTAAGCTACTACTGCATACGCTGCCGCATGTGACTTATTAAATGCATACTTAGCAAACTCAGCCATTTCATCAAATATTCTATCAGCATCCTCCTCATTTATTCCATTTCTTACACAACCTGGTACTATTATGTTTCCATTTTCGTCAGTTTCTCCATGTATAAATATATTTCTCTCTTTAGCCATTACGTCTAGCTTTTTCTTTCCCATTGCACGTCTAACCAAATCTGCTCTTCCTAAAGAATAACCTGCTAAATCTCTTACTATCTGCATAACCTGTTCCTGATACACCATACAGCCATAAGTTACATTTAATATTGGTTTTAATGCAGGATGAGTATATATAGCATGCTCTGGGTTTAATTTGTTTTGAATATATCTTGATATTTGATCCATTGGACCAGGTCTATAAAGAGATACCCCAGCTATTATATCTTCTAGGCTATCCGGTTTTAATTCCTTCATGAATTTAGTCATACCAGCACTTTCAAATTGGAAAATACCAACAGTTTTTCCTTCAGCCCATAATTTATATACCTTTGGATCCTTCATTTCTTTATCAAATTCTAAATCAATTCCTTTTGATTCCTTAACAATTTTAATTGCATCAGAAATTACAGTAAGAGTTCTTAGTCCTAAAAAGTCCATCTTCAATAACCCTAATTCTTCTAGGGTTGTCATTATATACTGTGTTGAAATAATTCCATCTCTAGCATATAAAGGAACATAAGTATCTACTGGATCTTTAGTTATAACTATTCCGACAAGCATGAGTTGATGCCTGTCTTGGCATGCCCTCTAAAGCCATAGAAATATTAAGTAAATTTCTTACCGTTTCATCATCTTCATATAATTCTCTTAATTCTCTATTTTGCTCCATCGCCTTTTTTATTGTAATATGTATTTCATTTGGAACCATTTTTGCAAGTTTATCAGTTGAATTATATGGATAATCTAAAACTCTTCCAACATCACGAATTACCATCCTTGCAGACATTGTACCAAAAGTTATAATCTGTGACACATGATCATGTCCATATTTTCTAGACACATAATCAATGACCTCTTGCCTTTTTTCATAACAAAAGTCAACATCGAAATCAGGCATACTAATTCTTTCAGGATTTAAAAATCTTTCAAATAGTAAGTTGTATTTTATTGGATCTATATCTGTTATTTCTATTGCATATGCAACTATTGAACCTGCACCAGATCCACGTCCTGGTCCTACTGGAATATTATGTGTTTTTGCATAATGAATAAAATCCCAAACAATTAGAAAATAGTCTACATATCCCATTTTCTGTATTACAGAAAGCTCAAATTCCATTCTATCCAATATTTCTTTTGAAGGATTATCTCCATATCTGTTTTTCATTCCGTCATCACAAAGTTTTCTTAAATAATCATAGTGAGTTGCATATTCTTCTGGTACATCATAATTTGGAAGTATTGTATGTCCGAACTCAAATTCTACATTACATTTATCTGCTATTTTTACTGTATTTTCTATTGCCTCAGGAATATTTGAAAAATAGTCTGCCATCTCTTCAGGTGTCTTTATATATAACTCATCTGTTTCAAATCTCATTCTATCTTCATCAGTTATTCTTTTTCCTGTTTGTATACAAAGTAAAACCTCATGATTATATGCATCTTCTTTTTTTAGATAATGTGCATCATTTGTTGCAACTAATGGAATATTTAA
>CANPOS010000063.1 GCA_947575745.1 uncultured Clostridium sp. | reverse complement strand
GTTTTCAAGTTTTGTTCCATCAGATAGCGTAATTTTCCATGATTTTTCCATGTTGGTACCTCCTTAAATAAATCATAATATAATTGAGACATATTTGCTATTTGTTGTCGTGACATATTCTTATAATTTGATGCCATCCAACCTTTGAAAATATTCTCTATTTCTTTATAAGTTAACCTATTATTATCTAATAGCCTTCTATATGCTTTTAATTTTCTTCGTTGTCTAGTTATTGCTTTTGGATTTATTCTTCTAATAATCCTACCTGTTTCTGTTAGCGAATATTTTAATTGTAGAAATTTAAATGTTTGTGATAGCTTTGCTATATGTGTCTTTTTAGGATTTATTATCAATTCCAATTTATCTGCAATTTCTAACATTCCCTCTAATACTTCATTTAAGAATTCTTTACTTTCATGAATGATATAACTATCATCTGTATATCTTCCATAATACTTACATCCCTTAACAATTTTTATATAATTATCAATTCTACTTGGATATGCAATTCCTATGTTTTGACTTGGCTGTGATCCTATATTGATTCCTCTATCTTTATTAGATTCAATGCTAAAAACTTGAAATATATTCTGTAGGATCCACATTGTCATTGCTCTTTCTTCATTATTCACATTTCTTAACAAATCGTTCATAACTAGTAAGCATTTTTTATATGGAATGCTTGCATAATATCCACTAAAATCCATTAAAAGAATATATCCATCATTACTTTTATGTTCTCTATAATATTTATGCAAGTGTGCTTCTAGTCTTTTTCTGCTAAATGCTACACCTTTATTTTTTTGACTAGCTCCATTATCGTGTATTAAAAAAGGAGAAATTGCTGGGCTTAACACTTCATCACAAAGTAAATGATTAACTGTCTTGTCAACCATTATATTTGTTGTAATATTTCTTTTCTTGCCTCGCTCTTTTATTACAAATTTGCTTCCGTTTTGTTGGTCTGTATGTTTTCTCAACCATTGCTTTTTGAATTTGTGCAGTTTCTAATAACTGATTCATTTCAAAAAGCTGCGCCTTGTATTTAAATGGAGCACCAGCAATTGCTTTTTTCCCAGCATTATAAATTAGATTAGCATCATAAAATTTATTCATAAAAATCACTTTTATAGCAGTAATAGTCGTAACTAACTGCATAATGATTAGCATTTATCAATCGATTCTTTTACCGAATTGAAGGGACAACCTTTCCTTTCCCTTTCCCATACTATTACCAAATGGAAACTTAGTCCATATAAAAATTTGTATAGTAGTGAAATCTGGACGCACACCGTTAGCGTTAGATGCACCGTTGTGGTTAGCATTACCGTTGTTGTTAACATTAGCGAACTCCGACGCAGAAGCGACATTTAAAGATTACCCCAATTATATTTATTTCTTTATATCTTTAAGAAACCTATTATCAGTTTGTCTGAGCTTTTTTATCATATTAAATTCCTTTTGGATTTCAATAACAATATAAGTAAACCTGTTCAAGTCTGCATATAAACATTCTCCAGCATATTGAAGTTCGTCTTGAAGAACATTACAACAACTCATTGCTTTATCTAGTTCTAGTCTGCGTTCTTCAAATTCAGACATATATGTTGGAAATATTGTATTGGCAATTCTTAAATGTTCATTTATTCCGCAAGCAGAATTTATAACCTTATCTGTTATTCTTAATATTTGATTATTGAAATACTGATATATTCTCTTTTTTGCTTTTTCTTTTAGCTTTTCATCAGTTATATTTTTTGTGTTTTCATCTACTACTTCATTAATCTTATTCAAATCAAAGTAAAAGTTATTCTCTGCCAGCTTTGTTACTGCAGTTCTTATTTTATATGCATTATGAACTGTTTGTAATTTACTTTCCGTTCTTTCGCTCTTTTTTATATCTGACATTGCTAATCAAATTTTCTCCTTTCCTTTTCGCTAGGGACAAGCCCTAGCTGATGTTCGATTATTTGATTAGGAAAGCTGGACGCACACCGTTAGCGTAAGATGCACCGCTGTGGTCAGCATGACCGTTGTAGAAAACAAAAGCGAACCCCGACGCAGAAGCGACATCTCTTAGCCAGTACCAATATCTTTCTCCAGCATCATTTCTTGCTACAATTTTGCTTGCATTTAGTCTGAATAATGATAATTGAGATTTATCTGCTCCAGTTTCATATCCATGATGTGATCCCCATGCATTGTGTCCATAAACCATACATTCATTCATAATTTCTATAGTAGAATCATACCATGCCCATCCACTTGCCTTGCCATCTGCAACTGCATTTGTTAATAATACCTTATGATTCAAAATATGATTTATTTCAAAATCATTTTGTATCACTGCCTTAAATGGTGCTAGATATTCTGTATACATTTTGCTACCATAATAACCTCCAGTTACTGTGTTAGTATCATTCATTTTTGCAGTTCCCATTATTCTTTCTGGAACCATTAAAATATGTGGTGTAGTACATTCTGTATCTCCACAATGTAACCTATAATTAAGATCAGCAACTATGTATTTTCTGTTACTTACCTTTCCTATTATATAATCTCCTATAAATATATCGTCAAAAGTTCCTGCTGCTATTTGTTGTGATAGTGTACCATTATAGAATAGATTTGTTATATCTTTTCCTCTATATATTCCATTATGTGCACCTGCATTTTTAGGAACAATAGCTTTTAGTAAATCATCTATTACTACTTTTTTTGTAATTCCATTTTCACTATCAACAAATGGAATTACATCTTCATTAACTGGTAGTCCTTTTACTAATTCTGTTATTTTCTTAATCATAAATTTTTACCTCCTATAAAATAACATATTTTTTAAATTAAAATAACTATTTTGCAATATAACTGTATTACAAGCCAGCTACAATATATTCTCCATTCTCTGTTGCTAGTATATCTCCTGCTTCTGTTGTTATTGGAGATATAGCATCCATAACAATTTCGCTTAATTTATCTATTTGAACCTGTAGGTTTCCTGCTGCATCTTCTGATAACTGATCCTTCATTTCTTGGAACCATGCATCAAATGCTTCCTCTTCTTGTGTGAAAAAGTTTGACATTATTTGCTTAAATTGTTCAAAGTAAGCATCATGTTCCGCTTCTTGATCTTCATAATATTGTTTGTATGCTTCTTGCCATTGAACATATAATGTGGAAGTATCAACTTGATATAAAAGACTTGTCACCCAAGGACACTCACTGCTTCCTCTGCAATCAGTAATCAAATTTTGTGTAATTTCTACACACGAAGGACTTATTCTAATATCCGCTAACCTAAACTCTGCTATATCTTCTTCTGTGTTGATATTTGGATGCACAGGATTACTTGAAGCTTGTCCTTGTCTATAAACTATATTTCCTGCTCTTCCTTCCTGCGTTTTATCAACTTGAGCTACAATACTATCAATTCTTGATAGTACCTCCGAATTCTGTGATATAGTTATCATTAAGTCGCTTGGATTTTCAAACCATTTATCTCCAATCAAAGCATAACCTGCAGATACAATTACATTCATTTCATTATCTGCTGCAAAAACTTGTAGAAAGTCCGATGGTGTTCCTGCTGGTGTTGCAAAAACGCCATTGCTTATCAGTTTTCTATATGGTCTATTCATATCATCTGCTGAATATGTTCTATCTTCATCAATTGCATCAAAAAAGCCAGCATCTACTTTATATTTAACATCACTCGCCATTTTCTGCCTCCTATCTATTTTTATTATTCTATATTTTCAAAAGTTGGTTCCATAGTGTAACCATTATCATCTTGATTTTCTATTACTTCAGATATTCTCACATTAATGGATATACCATATTCATTAATGATATTTACAATATCACCTAAATTGTAATCTTCTTTATATTTGTAGCTCATACCAACTATTATTTCTCCAGCAAAAGAAGTAATAGATGTATATTCTGACATTTTTTCATACCCTGTATTTTTTAGATTTTCCATATAAATATTGTTACATAATTGAACATTTGTAATTTCTCCAGCATCATTTTTAGTGAGTATTGCAATATTAATTCCATTTACTTGATAATAAATTACATTATTTATAACTTTTTCTTTTCCATTTGGATAATTTGTTAATAATTCATCATAATCAATTTCACTAGAAATATCACGAGCATCAACATATAATTCATGTCTATCAATTCCTATACCATTGCCTATTGTTATTGTTTTTCTTGCTACACCTTCCCCTTCTCCAGCAACTAACGCCACATTTTTTATATTACTATCATCTTTTGAATAGTCTGTTGTAGAAATATTATCGTAATTATGAGAAAAAGTAATATATTCGCTTATATCACTACCTTTATACAATGCAAAAATAAAGCTACCATTATTAATGGTAACTTTATATCCCCATCCATATTGTTTGCATAATTTTTGTATCTTGTCTCCAACATTATCGTAAGTTACTTGTTCACGTATAGTCTCTGTAAAGCCTTTTTTGTTTGCAAGAGTAAAATTCTTTATTTTTCTATCTGTGTTCGTTGGTTTTATAATCGAATCGTTAATCAAAGTTCTTATATAATCTTCAACTAATCCATTGAAATTAGTCTGCTTTATTACTATTCTTTGATTTAATATGTCTGTTATATCTTTTCCTGTAAGAATTAATTGATCTCCATTTTCTTCATCGGTTTGTAATTCTACTTTTTTAATTTTACAAACCATATCATCATCGTTTCGTGCAATATATTTACATTCTTTTATTTTTCTAAAGTTTTCAATAGATGCAGATATAACTAACTCACAATCCCCAATATCATTATATCTCTTTGCCCATATTGCACTTGAATATGTATCAATTATATATTTCTTTTTTAATTCATTATCTAATAAATAAAATTCTTCCATATAATCTTAAACTCCTAAATATACTTTGTAATAATTGAAATGAATATCTACTAAAATATCATCATTTCCATCATCTGCTAAAAAGCTGAAGTTGTTGTCTCCAATTCCTAATTGGAAGAATGTAGAACCACTTCTTACATAAGGAATTAAATTATATTCGACTGCATCTCTTGTTAATATTATTGATTTGCTTCCCCTGTTACAATTAATAATCAACTTATCATTTTTGTGAAATTCATAATCTACAATGAAGTTCTCTCCATTATCAACATTACGAATTTCTAATTTATTAATTGTTCCCATAAATTTCACATCGATAATTAATCCTGTCTTACTTTCACTATCATTTATAACATTTGTTACTTTTTCAAGTTCAAAAGAAGAAAACGGAATTGGTTTATCTATATTTATAGAAAATGGGAATGTAAATCGTTTAATAACTTTTGAAATACTCTGTACTATTGTTTCAATATCTTTCAAATATGGATCAGGACACAAAATAGAAATTTGAGCAACTTGTTTTTGTACGAAAGGTGTAACATCTAATGTCTGCACATACCCTTCAACAAAAACGTCTCTGTAATCATCTTTATAATAAATTTTACACCACTCTTTATTTCTAAAAAATTTATACAATGTTAATCTGTTTTTTTGAATATCACCATTAATATACACAGTAATAACCACTTCTCTATTTGGAATTTTGGAACTATTAAAAGAAGATCCATCACCATTTGCATAATTTGATGTATTTATATTTGCATTTGGAGGGTTTAATCCAGAAATATCTGTTACTTGA
>CANPOS010000062.1 GCA_947575745.1 uncultured Clostridium sp. | reverse complement strand
CCAATATATACAAAAATGAAACCAATACCAGATAAATGCAATGTAGTTAATTACAAAAAAGAAAAATTATATAAGTATTACAAATGTGATTATTGTGGAGCTGAAATAGTAATCACAGGAAAGAAGCAAGAAATGACTGGTGGAATTGCAACGATACCACATACAGTTACAAAAAAGGGAGAATTAAGGTTAGCATTATGCAACAAGTGTTTAAGACCATTATTAAAAGAATTTGAAGAGGTGTAACAATGCAAATTGATAACATAGATGAAATAGAGAAATTCGTAGAGGAAATGAATTATTTTTTCACAAACATAGAGAAAACAAATTCAAATCTAAAAAACGAACTAAGAACAAAGGAATTAGAACAAGATGATTTATTACATGAAATTGAATTAAGCAACTTGAATGCTTTTGAATTGACCAAGGTTGCTGGTAGATTAAAAAAAACAAGACAGCAACGTAGGAAGATTAAGGACAAGCTGGAATTTATATCAACAATTAAAGGGTTTTCTGATAAATATAACAACAAGCTAATTACAGGAGATTTAATAAACTTATTGAAAAACATAAGGCGATTAAAGGAAAACTGGGATACAAGGATATATAAAACAAGGGTGCTAGAAGATCTAAAAATTAGCAAAATGAAAGAAAAAGTAGAAGAGGAGAGTAAAAATGATAATAGTAAGTCAGAACAAAACTGAAATTATAAATTTTGACAATGTAATGAATATGGAAATTACAGATTGCGAAGAAAAAGGATACTTAATAGCTGCAGGATTTATAGTAGGAAGAGATGACAATTATAGAGAATTAGGATATTACGCAACAGAAGCAAGGGCAAAAGAAATCTTAATAGAAATTGCAAGAGAATTTAAAAGAGTTCTAAGAACAGAAAATAGAGGTACAGGGCAACAAAGATTTTACGATGTACCAAAGGTATATTATATGCCAGAAAAGTAGAGGTGATAGAAATGATGATATTAAGCCAAAACAAACACGCAATTGCTAGTACAGATAACTTAAATTATATACAAGTGGAGGAAAGAGAAAGAAATTATCAGGATTTTGTATATGAAATAAAAGCATATTACAGCAATGATAAAACCCTACTAGGAAAATATAAAACTGCAGAACGAGCAAATGAAATTTTGCAAGATATGTATAACCAACTTATGACTCAAAACTTTAGTTTTACATATCAGATGCCAAAAGAATAGGGGGATAAAAATGGTATATGAATTTGAAATGATAGGTGACATAGTAGGAAAGGCAAGACCTAGAATGAACACTCGAACAGGAAGAGCATATACGCCAACAAATACAAAACTTTATGAATATTCTTTAAGGCAATGGTTCATAAGAGATTATCCATACTTCAAACCAATTGAAACAAGAGTAAAAGTAACAATTATAGCCTACTTTGGAATTCCTAAAAGTACAAGTAAAAAGAAAAAAGCGGAAATGCTACAGGGGATTATAAGTCCTACTAAAAAACCTGATGCAGATAATATTGTAAAAATAGTGTTAGATGCTATGAACAAATTTGCTTTCAAAGATGATACGCAAGTTACTAAATTAGAAATAGAAAAGAAATATGATAAGACACCAAGAATCTACATAAAAATTGAAGAATATTAGAATGAAAGGAAAAGAATGAAATGGAATATAAAGAAGAAGATAAAAAGTTAATAGAAAGTGCAAATTGCCATTATTATGAATTTACAGAAAAGATAATAGAGCAAATAGTAAATAAAAATATAGATGATGTAGCATCAGAGGAGTGGAGAATTTTAATACAAATGCTATATCCTAAAAATATGATAGGAAGCGGATTATTCCAACCAATATTAATATTTAAGATTAGTTCAAAAGGAAAAAGAGTAGATCCTCCATTAGAAGCATATAACAGCATAAATGATTTAAAGGATAAAGAATGTTTGCTATTTAGGATGATGGACTATATAGAAAAAAACAGCAATTTAAAAATTCATAATAGCTGGTATACAACAAAAGAAAAGATAATACAAGGAGGGTAAAGTAATGCCTAAAGAAATAGAATTGAAAGATATAGTAAAAATGCAAAATCTATATATAGAGATATTTTATGAAGAAGATGAAGATTGTCCAGATAGGAGAATTATTGTAAAAAAAGAAAAAGCAGTACAAAGAATATTAGATAAAATAATCAATAATAAAGGCGAACAATTAGCTATTTGGGGAACGATACAAAGAGAAAGTTGGAATATAAAGGATAAAACTTTCAAGCCAATTTGTGATAAATTGCGAGAGCTAGGCTATGCAATAATACAAAGGGAGAAGAAGAAATGAAAAGATTTTTATTTATAATTTTTGTTATTTTAATGACACCTATATATTTAATATTGCATTTTTTAGGATGGTTTCTAAGTGGTTTCGTAGAACTTATGACAGATATTACAGAACCTATTGCAGATGGAATAGAAGAATTGATTGAAAATATGATGAATTTTTGGGAAAAAGTATTGCATAAATAAAGGGAAAGGAAGAGGTCAATATGGGAGTAAAAATAGAATTATATAATGATCATTTTGAAAATGCAAAAAGATATGGAATACCAAAAGCACAGTTAATTATAGCTGATATACCATATAATTTAGGAAATAATGCTTATGCAAGTAATCCAATGTGGTATGTAGATGGAGATAACAAAAATGGAGAAAGCAATAAAGCAGGGAAGTCTTTTTTTGATACAGATAATGACTTTAAAATAAATAATTTTTTTGACTTTTGCACTAGATATTTAAAAAAAGAGCCGAAAGAAAAAGGACAAGCACCAGCAATGGTTGTTTTCTGTGCTTTTGAACAAATACAAAGAGTTATTGACGAAGGAAAAAAACATGGATTATTAAAAAGCTATCCATTAGTTTTTATTAAAAATTATTCTGCTCAAGTATTAAAAGCAAATATGAAAGTGGTAGGTGCAACAGAATATGCAGTTGTATTATATAGAGATAAATTACCAAAGTTTAACAATATAGGGATTGATGGAAAAAAACATATGGTGTTTAACTGGTTTGAATGGAAGAGGGATAATTCAAAAGCATATCCTAAAATACATCCAACACAAAAACCAGTTGGATTATTAAAAAGGCTAATAGAAATATTTACTGATGAAGGCGATGTTGTTATAGATCCAGTAGCACGGAAGTGCATCAACTTTAAGGGCGTGTGCTGAAATGAATAGAAATTGTTATGGATTTGAAATAAAAAAGGATTTTTATAAATCAGCAAAAGAAGTAATGTTAAGTAATATACAACTAACTATGTAGAAAGGAAATAGAAATGAATGTATTAAGTTTATTTGATGGAATAAGTTGCGGTCAAATTGCACTTGAAAGAGCAGGAATAAAAGTAGAAAAATATTATGCAAGTGAAATAAAACCATCAGCAATAAAATGTACACAAACCAATTACCCTAATACAATTCAATTAGGTGATGTTACAAAATTGGATTTAAATAAAATAGATAAAATTGATTTGTTAATTGGAGGGAGTCCATGCCAGGATTTATCTATTGCAAATGTAATCAATAGAGGAAATCAAGACGAACTAGATGGAAAGAAAAGCAGTTTATTTTTTGAATATGTAAGAATATTGAAACAATTAAAACCAAAATATTTTTTACTTGAAAATGTTGCAAATATGAAAAATAAAGACAAAGAACTTATCAGTAATATTCTAGGAGTAGAAACTATAAAGATAAATTCAAACCTAGTAAGTTATCAAAATAGAAGTAGGTACTATTGGACTAATATACCAAATGTAACAGAGCCACAAGATAAAAATATAGATTTCCAAGATTATATTTGTAAAGAACATGAAAAATGCAAAGAGTTCAAAGTTAATAAAACTGCATCGAGAATAAAAATGTGGGGTAATGGCATAGAAGGAAGTTGTCCAAATGTAACTCACGCTAATAAAATCAATTGTATAACATGTAGACAAGACAGATGGAAGAATGCAGAATTAATTGAATTTGAAGATTTTTGCAGATTTCTCACAACTGAAGAATTAGAACAAGGACAAACATTACCTATTGGATATACAAAAATGCTAACTAAAAATCAAGCAGCAGATGTAATTGGCGATGGATGGACTGTAGATGTAATAGTTCATATATTAAAGAATATTGAAGGAGGAAAACTAAAGTGAAATGTGATGATAAGGAATGGCAACATTGCAGAGTTGAAAAAATGGGATGCAAAGGTTGCTATTATGATATCGATATTATAGGAAAAAGGGTTAAAGTTAAACAACCAGAATTTGATGGAATTACAGGAGTAGTAGTTGAAAAAATAAACAATGAATACAAGATAGAACTAGATAATAAAATCGGAGGATGCGAATATTACATAGCAACTGATGGAGGATTTATAGTAATAGATGAAAATACTACAACGCATCATGTAACAATAAAAACGGAAAAGTTAAAGGAACTAATAAAAGAAAATTACAAATGGAATGATTATACTCTAAAAGGAAAAATAGATATAGTGACAAGGTTAGCATATTTTGAAAATGATAAAGAGTTATTAGAATTTTTAGAATATATGGAGGAATAGAAAAATGAAATCTATTGTAGATAATAAATTATATGATACAGAAAAAGCAGACAAGATATTTGATTATATAAAAAATGTAGCTGAATCAATATGGATTTTAGGAACAGAATACAAACAAAACTGTTGGAGAGATGTTGATATGTACAAGACCAAAAAAGGAAATTATTTTATACATATAAAACAACCAAACAAAGAAAACAATAGTGTTTACTATGGGTATAAAAAAGAATATATAGAAGCGATAACAGAAGAAGAGGCAAAGAGGATTGTAAGAAAATTAGATGTAGAGAAAAGCATAGAATTATTTGGAAAAGTAGAAGAGGCTTAATATAAAAAATATGGAGGTAATAATAATGAAATTATATAGCAATGAAATTGTATTCAGAGGACATCCTGATAAAGTATGTGATCAGATTAGTGATGCAATACTAGATGAATGTTTGAAACAAGATCCAAACAGTAGATGTGGAATAGAAACTGTAGGAGGAAAGAAAAAAATATTTATAACAGGAGAAATAACAAGTAAAGCAAAAATTGATGTAGAAACTATAACAAAAAGAGTACTAAAAGATATCGGTTATTCTACGGATTATGAAATCATAGATAATATAGGAAAACAAAGTCCAGACATAGCACTTGGAACTAATGATGAAGTAAATGGAGCAGGAGATAATGGCATGATGTTTGGATATGCTTGTGATAGTACAGAGCAAATGCTACCAACGGCAATGGTAATATTACAAGAGTTATCTAAAAGGTATGATGAACTAAGGAAAAAAGATAGTAGATTTCTACCAGATGGAAAAGCACAAATAACAGGCTTATATGGTGATAATATGGAATTAAAAGCTATAAAGGCATTCACAGTTTGCTATCAAAATACTGAAGAAGATAGAAAAGAAACCGATAAAATAATTATAGGTATGTGTTGTGAAATAGCAAATAAATATGAAACGACAATAGAAAAATTTTTAATAAATCCAACAGGTAAATTCAAAATAGGAGGTTTTGAAGGAGATGCAGGTTTAACAGGAAGAAAAATCGTAGTAGATCAATACCAGTCTTTTGCTAATGTTGGTGGTGGTGCATTTTCTGGAAAGGATCCAACAAAAGTAGATAGAAGCGGAGCATACAAGGCAAGAGAAATAGCAAAAAAATATT
>CANPOS010000061.1 GCA_947575745.1 uncultured Clostridium sp. | reverse complement strand
AAAAGCAAATATGGAGCAGTAAAAACTTCTGTAGATGGACAAACTTTCGATAGCAAAAAAGAAGCAGACTTTTATTGTGAACTAAAATTAAGGCTGCAGGGCGGAGACATCAAAGGTTTTTGTTTGCAGCCTGTATTTATACTAGCTCCTGGATTAAAATACAAAGCTGATTTTATAGTATTTCATAACGATGGGACAGCGGAAATTATTGATACAAAAGGATTTAAGACAAAAGAATATATAACTAAAAAGAAAGTATTTGAAGATAAATACAATTTGAAAATTAAGGAGGTATAGAGAATCATGAAAGAAATGAAATATCAATTTGATTATAAAAGAGAAATATTAGATACAGGTTTCTGTTTTGGGTTATTGTATTACATTATAAGTTTAGGAACACATCCAGTAGCTTATATAAAAATACCTGAAGATTCAAAATATTTTGGTAAAGGTGTTAGCGATATAGACATAGAGGTACATGGTGGAATAACATACGCAGAAGATCATTTATATATATCGGATAGCCAAAAATTAGAAGGATACTTTATTGGATGGGATTATGCACATTGCTACGATTATGCAGGCTATGAAGAAAGATTACCAATAACTGTTAGAACTAATGGAAAAAAATGGACGACACAAGAAATATATAAGGAAGTAAGAGCAGCATGCTATCAAATACAAAGTGCAAAGGAGGAAAAAGAAAATGGGGACTAAAAATAAATTAGTAGATCTAAATAATCACTTATTTGAGGAATTAGAAAGATTAAACGATGAGGAACTAAAAGGGGAAGCACTACAAGAAGAAATGGAAAGAGCAAAATCAATGTCACATATTGCACAAACAATTATAAATAATGGAGAATTAGCACTAAAAGCACAAAAGCATTTTGATGAATACGGAAAAACAAATCAAATACCAGATATGCTACAAATAGGAGATGGAAGCAATGCATAAGTTCACAGAAGAACAAATCAAGTTTATTAGAGAAATAGCTCCAGGAAGATATGCAGTAGAAATAACAGAAATGGTAAATAATCGTTTTAATCTAGAGTTAAAAGTAAGCCAAATAGAAACTTGTAAAAGAAATCATAAAATAAGGTCTGGTATTGACAGCAGGTTTCAAAAAGGAATGATACCAGCTAATAAAGGAAAAAAAGGCTATATGAGCCCTGAACAATATGAAAAATGTAAAGCAACAATGTTCAAAAAAGGCCAAGTTCCACAAAATCATAAACCAGTAGGAAGTGAAAGAATAGATCGAGAAGGATATGTTCTTGTAAAAGTTGCAGAGCCAAACAAATGGCGACCAAAGCATAGGGTATTATGGGAAAAAGTAAATGGGCCAATACCTGAAAAGCATAGACTAATATTTGCAGATGGAAATAGGCAGAATATAGCACTAGACAATTTGATTTTGGTGTCTTATGCACAGTCTTTTATAATGAATCAAAAAAACTTATTTAAGAATGACAAAGAACTAACAAAAGCAGGGGTTGCAGTTGCCAAGGTCATGGATAAAGTAAATAAAAGAAAAAAGGAAATGTAGTATGAAAGAAGATATAGATTACGAACAACTTTACTACGATGAGGTATATGAAAATAGGAAACTAAAAAATAGAATTGTGGAGCTGGAGAACGAAATCCAGGATCTAAATATCTGCAGAACAAAGAAAAATATTGATTTGCAAAAATACATTATGCTACAGATAGGAAGGAGAAATAATGGCAAAACCAGTACAAAGAAAAAGATATAAATACCAGGGTGCAATAAATAATTGTGAGCAATGTGATGAGTGCCAATATATAGGCGAGGGAGACTTCGCCTGTATGAAATATAACTATCCAGTATTAGTAAAAACAGACTGGACACCTACAGATTATTACAATAGTTGTAAGAAATGTAGAGAATACATACCAAATATGAAAGGGTGATAAACAAATGAAAACAAAGTATTATGACAAGGAAATACATGCAAGAAATGAAAGCATAAAGGGAATTTTAGTAATAATAATATCATTTATACTAGGGTTTGCAGCAGGATATGTAGCAGTAAACCAGGAACTAGAAAACAAGGTAGAGGACCAAGAAACAACAATAATAGAACAGTATATAGAGTTAGATTCATTAAGAGAAACAATACATATGTATGAATTATATGGAAAGTAGGTGCTGCAAATGTTTAAGTTTTTATTAGGTATATTTATAGGAACAATAATAGGAATTGGGCTTATGTGTATTTTACAAGTAGCAAAGGAGGATGAAGAGTGAGAATAAATACTGAAAATAGGTGGATTGAAAAGCCATCTCCTAAAGCGTTAAAGCAAGGAAGTGGATGGTTTGCACAGATGGATAAATGTTACATATATAATGGACAATATGCAGCCATGACAAGAGAAATTGAAACAGAATGGGGGAAAATAATACACTGTTGTTTTAGAAATCTAAATGGAACAGATATAACATGGGCTGAAAAACAATGGTTAAAGAATAGCTTATTTGGCGAAGATAGAACAGCAGTCGAGGTATTTCCAAGTAGTGAAAGATTAATTGATGCAGCTAATATGTACCATTTATGGGTATTTGAAAAGGGATTTGAATTACCATTTGGAATACATGATAAAGATAAATCGGAAAGAAAGGAGGACCAATATGCCAACAGATAATATAAAAGAAATAATGGATGGAGATGTTTTCATACAGGACAAGGAAGGTAATATAAAGAAGATTGCAGAAATAACACAATTTGAAAATGGTTTTGCAGAAAAGGATGATGCTGTGGATGCAATAAGATATTATGCAGAATCAATGCAAACTGAAACCACATTTACAATGGACAAGGCATCAGCTAGAAGATTACACAAAATGGTAGGGTTAGAAACAATTACAAGAAAGAGATTTAAAAAGTTGCTAATGGGTTGTGGCTTGCAAAGAAATGATGCTGAAATAATTGCAGAGGCTTTTCATTATAACAAAATAAGATATACACCATTAGCAGTACAAAATGTTATTGAAACAATTATTAAAGAAGCGGAAAAAGAAGAGGAGATGTAATCATGAAATGTCCTGAAATGTACAAAGTTATACAACAAAATATTAGAAGGCCAATAGTTGATATAGATAATATTGTAAAAGGAGAATACCAAGTATTGATTGAGACACAACAGTTTAGTGAATGCTACAAAGAACAATGTGCAGCTTGGGACAGCGAAAAGAATATGTGCAGGAAGGTAGGTGGAGAATAGAAATGAAAACAGAAAGAACTAGAAAACTAGAGAGGTTACTACAAGCAAAGTTTGATAGTCGTAACGACTTTTATGTGTTTGAGTGTACTATTGGTTGGTATGGTGGAGAAATAGTAGATTGCATCAAATATAACTGCCAAAGGGAAATAACTTGTTATGAAATAAAACAATCTAAACAAGACTTCCACAGCAAGAATCATCTAACATTTATAGGCCATAAAAATTACTTTGTTATGCCTTACGAATTATATGAACAAGTAAAAAATGAAATACCAGCTGGAATTGGTGTTTATGTAGCAATAGATAGGCTAGAAGAAAGAGAAAAAACAGAAATAATAAATGAACATGGGGCCAAAAGAACAAGTTATTATATGGAGCCAATAGATGGATTAGAAGAGTTGTATTGTATAAGACCAGCTAGAAGCAGGGATTTAAAAGCAGACAAAGAAGTTATATTGTCATCTATGTTAAGGAGTATGCAAAGAGATAGAGTGTGTGCTTTACCGAAGGGGGAATAGAAAATGTTAGTGTTACCAATAAAAAAACAATGGTTTGATATGATCATAAGTGGCGAGAAAAAAGAAGAATATAGGGAAATAAAACCATATTACGATAAAAGATTAGGATATTTAACAGAGGGAACAGGAAAAATAACAACGATAATATTAAGAAATGGTTATAGTCATAAATCGCCAGCCGTTAAATGTAAATGTACTGTAGAAATTGGAGAAGGTAAGAAAGAATGGGGAGCGGATCCGGATATTAACTATTACATAATTAAAATTATAGAAATAATGGAGGTGCAGAATGTTAACTGAAGAAGAAAGAGAATTTTTAGAAAAAACCTTAAAGTTTGGAAATTATGTAAGTGGCACAGGTAATGGAGTTATAAAATACATAGTAAAACGAGGATATTGGTTGTACTTGTGTTTTAGTCCGCATCATAGTAATGCAATCTATATTGATAAGAATTTATACTTCAAAGGGTTAAATGAAGATGAGGAATATACATTAAGCGAACTGGAAGTGAAAGTATAAAATAATGATAATTGATTTTTGGAATGGTAAAGAGGTCAAGTTTGATTATACATGCGATAGTTGCAAGTACAATATAGGAAATAAAAAACAAGGTGGAAAGATATTAGAGGATGTAATTTGGTGTGATAAATATATTAGTTACAGATGCAAAATGGGATGTAGCTGCAGTTTCTATAAATTCAAGTATGAGGGAGGTGGTAATAATGCCAAAGAAGAAAACTAACGGGACAAAACAAAGTGAAATTCCTAAAAAAGTTGACAATGAAGTGGAGCCAAAAATGAAGCCAGTAGCAATAAAATGGTATGAACTAGAACAATATGTAGGACAACCAATATGGGACACAAGAGAAAAAAAGTGGCGTGTATTAGAAGGATATAGAAGAACTGGAAATACATATTCGATTACATTCTCTGATATTGCGGACTGGTGTAGCTTTTTAGATCGTGAATTATATTTGGAGGAGGTTAGCGATGCAATTAGGAAGTAAAGAAAATCCGTGTAGAAACAATAGAGAAATAAATAAAATTATTAGAGGAATGCTTAATTGTAAGATATATACATTAAATACTTTTGAAATATCTGAAGAAAATCTAGAACAAGCAAAGGCAAGAAATATTACATTTGTAGGATTACTAGCAGCATATTTAAAGGCACCTACAGTAAATATTCCCAAGATACCAATATATCAAGCTAGTATTGCAAGTCAGATGCAAAAAGCACTTAATGTAACTGCAGAGCAATTCAAAATAGACCAAGAACAATATAAAACAAAATATTTAGGGAGGTGGATATAAATGGATGAAAAAGTAGATCTAATAGCAGGTAGATTAAATAACAGAAATGGAGAAACATTATACTGGAAGTTGGAAAAGATGATGTCTTGTAAATTAGGAGATTTTGCGGTAGTAGAAAATGCCAATGGATATGATTTAGTAGAAATATGCGGATTCATTACTACAACAAAGTCAAAGGCAAGCTACTTTTCAAGAACGAAATACGAAAATATGAAAAGTGTAATAATGATAATCGAAAAAGAACAGTTAGTATGCAAGAAAGAGGAAATTTGAACAGCTTTGAACAGTAATGAACAGCTGTAAATAGTAGGAGGTATTATGCAGGTAAAATTAAATGGAAAAATAGAAGATATAAGTGCAATGTTAGTAGGTGCAGAAAGGTATGCACTAGGAAGAAGAACATATATGGTACAATGGACCTGTGAGTTTATAAAAAATAACTTGCATCTAATAACTAATAAGGACAAGCAAGTAATAATAAGAGATTTAGAACACCCAATTAGTTATGGAGATGAATGCGACAAAGAATGCTGGTTGCAGCTGTTAGAAATATTAAAAAAGGAGGGAAAAGAAAGTGAAAGTAATGATAAGTCAACCAATGAATAATAGAACAGAAGAGCAAATAAAAGAAGAAAGAAAAAGTGTAGTAGATAAATTTGAGAAAATGCATATAGAGGTAATTAACACATTATTTACAGAAGAAGCACCAGAAAATTGTAATGCAGCAGTTTACTATCTAGGAAAGTCAATAAGTGCAATGAAAGACATAGATGCGTTATATATGTGTGATGGTTGGAGAGAAGCTAGAGGATGCAAAATAGAATATGAGGTAGCAAAAGAATATGGCATAAAAATACTATATAGCGATTTCTTTATTAATAAGCCTGAAATAGGTGTAAGAAATATGGAGGTAAAATAATATTATGGAAAAAGAAGAAAAAGATAGTAAGGACTATAATGAATGGATAGATAAGAAACAAAAGGAAATTTACGAATCAAAAAGGGAACTAGAAAAACAAAG
>CANPOS010000060.1 GCA_947575745.1 uncultured Clostridium sp. | reverse complement strand
TATTATATCATATTTATTAAATCTTGTATTTTCTTTATCATCATAATTAGTCTATTTATCTTATTCCTATCTCTCTGCTTTCATTATTTTATCCTTCTGCTTCTAATGCTAAATAATCTATCTTTCCAATACTCGTTAATGGTAATGTCTCTCTTATCTTATAGTCGAATGGCTGTGAATATTCTGGAAGTTTTTCAAGACATAAATTCTTTATTTCCTCTTTAATTTCTTCTTTACCTTTATATTTATTTTTTAGTACAATATATGCTTTACATAATTTTCCTTGTCTATGTTCTATATCTGGAATACCCACAACTTTACATGAGTCAACTGCATAATGTAAACATATAACATTTTCTATCAATGACGGAAAAATTTTAAATCCATCATATCTAATAATCATTCTTTTTAGTCTGTCTACTATAAATATGTTACCATTTTTAGTCATATAACCAATATCACTAGAATGCATCCAAATTTTTCCATCTTTATGTTTTCTTAATACCTGTCTAGTTGCCTCATCATTATTATAGTATACCAACATAATATTAGGTCCTGTAATGCAAACTTCACCATTTTGATTGTAGGTTAATTCTTCATTAGTCTCTGGATCAAATATTGATATAATAGTTTTTACAAAAGGTATTCCTACACTACCTATTTCATTATTAGCAGGGACTGTTCCAGCTACACCTCCTGTTACTTCGGTCATTCCATACCCTTTAGTAACTTTTGATGTACAATTATGTTCTTTTAAAAACTTATTTGCTTCCCTTTCTAAAGTAGTATCCATTGCATCGCCACCAACAGTAGGAGCAATCATATATGACAAATCTTTATTAGACAGTTTTTTACTTTTGATTATCGTTCCCCAATATGAAGGAACACCAACCATATGTATAGGTTTGTATTTCATTATTAACTCATCAAACTTCTTTGCATCAAATTGTGGAATTAAAATTGTTTCCATTCCAATTGTTAATGGTAAATGTAATCCCATTCCAACTCCATAAGCAATAAATGATGGCATTATATCTAGCCAGTTATGTTCTCTTTGCATATCTATTCCTGTCAAAACACTTTGAATGGCAACAGCATTTATATTTTCATTAGATAAAACAACCCCCTTCAGTTTTCCTGTTGTACCACCAGTATACTCTATTACTACAGCTCTATTAGGAGCATATTTTGCTTCTATATTTCCATCATTCAAATTAGATTTTTTTATAAACTCATTCCATCTTATCGGCTTGTAATTTTTCATTATTTTTTTAGTTGAGCTGATAAATTCCTTCATTCTATATGCAAAACATAATCCTAATGGTAATGAATCCGCTGGTGATACTATCATAATATTTTCAACTATTCTATCTTCTTGAAAGTCTTTAACTTTATTGTAGTATGAGTATATAATAATTAATAATCGCGAGTTAACTTCTTTTATATATGATTTTATTCCATCTCCACTAGTTCTTGGATCAACCATATTTGATACTGCACCTATTTCGCTCAAGGCATAAAATATGTATACAGCTTCTGGAATATTAGGTAATGCCACAGTTACTATTTCGTTTTCCTTTATTCCCATTTGATTAAATGCTTTAGCTGTTTTATTAATATTATCAAATAACTGTTTAAAAGTTATTTTCCTTCCAAAATAACTTAAAGCTATTCTATTTAAATGTTTATAATTGCAACTATATAGATACTTATATGCTGTCATTTGTGGCATTTTAGTATTTTTTTGTTCTTCTGTATAATATTTTAACCAATGTTTGTCTATTGAAGCATCCCCTGTCATTTGTTTATCATTTTCTTTTTCTAATTCTCTCATAATCTTCTCCTCTTTTATTATCTATTTTAAATAATAAACAAAAAGAAACCTAGCTTATAACTGTATAAAAAATACAACTATATCCTAGATTTCTTTTTTTAGGTATAACAAAAACGCTTATTTCTTCTAAGCTACTTGTGTGTGTGCGTGTGTGTACAGCCTCAATAGTTTTAAGCATTCTCATTATTTCACATACTTATCTTCATTTTTTCCTTAATCAGTGTACCATATATTTTCTGTATTGTAAATATTTTTCTCTAAGTTCGATAATTTGGAGGTATTTTATTAAAAAGATGTAAAAATTATTATACTTCTACATATTCTTATATAATTTTCTCAAGATATTTATATATTTTAATATATAAATGTCCAATTTTTAGTTTTTATTTGCTGTTTCTTCTAATAATTTATAATTAATTTTTCCAACATCTGTACATGGGATTTGATTTATGAATTCTATTTCATATGGTTGATGATATTTATCTAAATTTAACTCACATTCTTTTTGCACCTTTGATAGCACTAATTCTGCATCAATTATACCTTCTTTCACTACAATATAAGCTTTAGGTACTTTACCTTTATATTCATGATTTTTTCCGATTACTATGCATTTATCTATTTCTGCTATTGAAGATATCAAATTTTCTATACTACTTGGATATATATTTATTCCACTTGATATAAACATTCTTTCATTTCTTTGTTTATAATAAAGAATTCCATTTTCGTCCATATACCCTATGTCACCTGTATGTAGCCATATCTTTCCATCAGCATCTTTCTTTAGTACTCTGTCATTTGCTATTTTATTATTATAATATCCTAACATTACAGTAGGTCCAGATATGCAAAATTCGCCTACCTGATTATATTCTACCTCATTTTCTGTATTTGGTTTAACAACTTTAAATTCGGTTTTAACCATTGGTATTCCAATGCTACCTGGAACATTAGATTTCCCATAAGAAAATGTTGCACCTGCTACAGTTTCAGACATTCCATATCCCTTACATAATTTAGTATTAGCATTATGACTTTTTAAAAATATATTAATTTCATCCTCAAATTCAGGCATCATTGTATCCCCACCTGACACAACGTACTTAATATAAGATAAATCCATTTTTTGTATTCTCTCATTTTGAATCATTGCTTTAAATAATGTAGGTACTCCAATTATATGGTTTGGTTTATGCTTCTTTAATAATTTATGAAAGTCTTTAGCTTCAAATTTTGGTATTAATACTATTGTAACTCCAAAACTTAACGGTAAATGTATCGAACTACAAAGTCCAAATCCGTGAAATATTGGCATTATAGTTAGCATTTTATCACCAACAGAAAAGCCATCAGCAGTTGCTAAAAATTGTGTTACCATAGAATTAATGTTATCATTAGAAAGTTTTACTGCTTTAGAATTGCCAGTTGTTCCACCTGTATGAATTATTACTGCTAAATCGTCTTTTACATAGCTTGTAGAATTATATTCACACTGTTGACCTTCTGTTATAAATTCTTTCCATGTTATGTATTTATCGTCATGTTTTTTTACATAGAATAATTCTTTTTTTAAGCACTTATTTTTATATATAGTTTTAGTTATAAAAGGCATAGAATCGCTTGCAGAAGAAACTATAACCTTTTCTAACTTTACTTCATCATCTATATTCTTTATTTTCTCATAATTAATATCATATGTTAATAAATACTTCGATTTTGTCTCAGCTATATAAAACTTTATTTCATTTTGACTTTTTAATGGGTGTATCAAGTTTGGTATTGCTCCTATTTTATTTAATGCATATACAGAAATAATAGCTTCTGGAGTATTTGGCATACAAATCGCTACTATATCTCCTTTCTCTACACCCAATTTTACAAAAGCCTTGCAACACTCATCTATCTTTTTAAATAATTTTTCAAAGGTAGTTTTTCTTCCAAAGTAATTTATTGCTATATTTTTTAGGTTGTTTACATTATTTTCAAACAAATACTGATATAAAGTCTTTTTAGGCATCTTGATACTTAGTTGTTCATCTGTATAATATTTTTTATATGGTTTATTTATTGAAATTTTATTAGTTTTTTTATTATCTACTTTTAAATTTTCTTTAACTTTTCCCATTTGCAATTCCTCACTATTTTTTATTTTTTTCCTCTATATCCGCTTGTTTTGATTCTCTAGTCATATTTAGTATTATATTTTCAAGTTCTTTGTTTTTCATTTGTAAATTATCTGTAGCTTTTACAAAAAATAATTCACCAAATTTAACATAATTATGTTTTTTTCCATAATAAATTGAAGTTGGCAATATTGGAGTTCCTGTTTTTTGTGCAATAGCAACACTTCCCATTTTAAAAGGTAGTTGTTCTACAAGTTTCCCTTCCTCTGTTTTATTTTTTCTAGTTCCTTCAGGAAATATTAAAATGTTATTGCCATATATAACTCGTGATGCTAGTTCTTCTTCTCCATTTTTCTTACTTTCTGAATCGTTTCTATTTATAAATACAGCTCCTTTTGTTAAGTTAAATAGCCTACCTCTAAGTGTATTTTTTATTGTAGATGCAGCAAATCCAGCATAATATCTATTTCCCAAAGCACAACTTATTAAATATTGGTCTTTACTATTTAGATGATTAGAGGCTATTATAAATCCATCTTGAAAAGGTATGTACTCTTTATTTCGCACTTTGGGATTATAGATAAGTTTTACTGGTAAATATGATATATTATATATTATATTGAATATCCTTCTACCTCTATTTATTTTCTTTTTGTTTATTGTTAAGTTTTTTAAATAACTATGATATTTTTTGAAATATACTATTTTTTGTTCATCATTCATACTTAATTTTTCTTCAATAGAAGCCTTGACAAACTTACTTTCTTTTATTTCTTTTCTTTTTGGACATAGAATATTGATTTTAGATAATACATCTTTCCAGTCTAATACTCTTATTATATTATTGTGTGATAATGCTTTGTTATATGGTGCATCCATTAATAGCACTTTAATATTATTTTCGGCTAGATATAATGCAATATCAGGTTTATCCTCAATCATAATATCTACATTTAATTTTGAGCAAGCCATAAATTTATCTCTAGGAGAATTTTCTTCTGAGCAATATTCTATACTTTTAAAGTTAAAATTATTTTTTTTAAGCCACTTTTCAAATAAATACCTGTAATATTTACCTATTAAAGATTTTTCTGTAGTAAATTTTCTAGCAGTTATCTCATGTAACTCACAGTTTTGTTTATTCAATTTTGCTATTGCTTCGGTTGCATAAGGACGAGGTTGTTCTTTTTTACAATATTTATTTAATATTGTTAATCCATATTTGCATTCTTCCTTTTTTGTTATATTAAATAATTCTTTCAAATCATAACCATTAATATTACTAGGCTCTCTATTTAAATATTTTTTTCCTTCTCTTATATAAAAAGAATACAAATCTGTAAGAACTCCATCTGCATCTACTCCTATTATAAATTCTTTCATAATTTCTCCTATATTTTATTATCTTCTTTGTGTTTATCTAATACTCTCTTGACTCTATATTTTATATCTTTGATTAGCACATCAATTTTTTAGATACTTTTATATTTTTTTCTTCATCCATAAATTTATCCTTTTGCTCTATTTCAATAAGCTAGAATTATATTCTTATAAAGATTAATTAAAAAAATATTAATAATTATATCATAAAAAGCAATTTTTCTACATTTTTCTAGCATTTATTGTTAATTAATGTTCCAATTTTCAAAAATACTATCTATAATATCAGTATATTTAGTATTCTTTAACATTTCTTGTAACTCAATATAAAATTCTTTATCTTTTCGTTTAATCCTTTCTGAATAGGTTTTCTCTATAGTCCTTTGTATAGTTTCTTTATCAGCAAAAGACACTTCATGTATAAAATCTGGTCTTTTAAATATTGGTACACAATTTTTTAATTCTTTGCAATCTTTAACTAGTATCGATTTCAATTCTCCAGCTTCACGAACTCTACCTTCTTTCCATTTATCAACAAATCCATATAGTTCATTCATCTTACTAATCCAATAAACTTCTGCCGAAAATTTTATATATCCAGTTTTTCCTAAAGACAGAATTATATAGTCATTAATAATCAAATCATTTCCAACATTAAAAGTATCATCTGCTTTATTGTCTGTATGTTCTACATACTTTTCATTTTCAACTTTCCATGCCTCATAATAATTTGCATCTGGAATATCAATTCCTATATTTGTAATTTTTACCCTTTGAACTATATAACCATCTAAGCATTTATCATTTATAAAATCTTTAGGACACCAATTAATCCCTAATGAACAATATGCATATGGTTTATCATTATCAATATTGATTATTTCATAATATTTCTTCATAGCTGTCTCTCCTTATAGCAAAATATTGTTATTTATATTGATAATTATATCATAGCTCTCTAAAATTTTGCTACATTTTTTGAGAATTTTATATTTTAGAAAAGAAGATGTAAACCCCTCCTTCAAAAATTTTTTCTTTTTCTATTTCTTCCAATTCTTTATTTAAAAATTCTATCTGTATCTTTTGTCCTTTAATTATCTGCTTATATTTACTTTTAATTTTTGATTCATTCTTCATTTGAATAAAATTATAAATTAACATTGCAATATTTCCTAAAAAAATTAAAGCAATTATATAAATTAAAAATTTCACTCTTTTTCCCTTCTTTCAAAAAAATAAACACTCGAAAGTGTTTATTTTTCAATAAGTATTCAAATCCTACTTTTAAAATTTTCTTCCCTTTATCTTCCCTTTATGAAAGATGTTTTATTACTTTTTAATGCGTTTAAATGCGTCTTATTGCATTTTTTATTTTTGGTTCTATAATATTAGTTGGGGTGAAAAGAAAAAGATAAAAAAATAGTGCAT
>CANPOS010000059.1 GCA_947575745.1 uncultured Clostridium sp. | reverse complement strand
AAATGCACTATTTTTTTATCTTTTTCTTTTCACCCCAACTAATATTATAGAACCCAAGAAGTAAGCAAAATGGAACGATATTCTAATGAAATTAGACTTATAGTAACAGAAAAACTAAAAACGACAGAAGATGTAAAAAGCTATATTTCACAAACTGAAAAAGATATTGCAAATGTTACTAATTTAAGACAAAAATACAGAAATAAGCTAAGAAATTGCAAAGATGATAACTTAATAAAGGAATACAAAACCAAACGAGATGAATGTACTACAATGCTAAATAAGTATAGAAAAAATCTAAAAACAGCAAATTATATTTTAGAAGATACACCAAAAGTTAAAGAAGTTATAAAAATTGAAATGCAAATGAAAAATAGACAAGAAGATATTACTAAAACAAAGAAAAAAGATAGAAACTTAAACAGATAATATGCAAAGAGGTTGTTATATATAAAAGTAACAGCCTTTTGAGTTTTTAATATAAAAGCTATTGTTATAGTTATAAAAGTTTGTTATAATGCTTTCAGCAAAGTAGGTGATTATAATAAAAAGAAGACTTAATATATTCATTGATGAAAGTGGGGATTTTGGATTTACAAAAGGAAGTTCTGAATTGTATGCAGTTTCTTTTACAATTCATGAAAGTGACGATTCAATAATAAATGATTTGGAGTATTTGAATAATAGGCTCAAAAAGACTGATTATGATGGAATGATACATCTTGCTGACTTAATTGCAAGACGTGGAGATTATGCACATTTTGACCTTAAACAAAGACAAGATATATTTTGGTCAATATTTTTCTTTTCAAAAAGAGTAAAAGTTAAAATAAATACCATTATAGTAGATAAAAGATTTAAGAACAATAAAACACAACTAAATAGAGAATTAGCGAGTGAGATAAACGACTTTTTTAATTCAATATCAAACTATATGAATGAATTTGAAAAAGTTGTAGTTTATTATGATAATGGACAAGATGCACTAGGTGCTATTATAGATACATTATTACTTAATAAATCTAATGTTGAACATAGAATAGAATTTGATCATAAAGAGAAAAGATTATTTCAAGTATCAGATATGCTAACATTTGTAGATAAAATAGTATATAAACATCAAAACAATATGCCAATGACAAAAGCAGAAAAATATTTTTTTAGTGTAAAAGATATTTTAGGAATTATTAGACAGCTAAAATCGAAAAGATGGTATAAATAAAAAGCTATTCGTCATGAATAGCTTTTTGCGACGCTCAGCGTCTACACGGGTTTGGTCCTTGTGAGACCAAAGTAAATAATATTATTTATAATATATATTATTCATCTTTATAATTGAATTATACACTAAATTTAAAAAAAAGTATATAGTTTTTCTGAAAAAATTGAAAAAATTTTAAAGCCGTCAAGTGAAAAATTTTAGGCAAAAAATGGGGCGGGTGATTATTCACCCGCCTTACGACTTCCAATAATTTGAATTTGGTCGTCGATCTGCGAGATAAGCTCGTCGCAGATTGTCCTTACATCGGAGATTCCAGGAACGTCAAACTCGAAATCCTTTAGATAGGGATTGGTAAAGTGCTGGGGAGAAGTAATTTCTTCCAACTCATCCAGCAGAAGGTTTTGAGGAATGTCTTCGTGGGACAGAGACTCTATCTCAAGAATCATCCCCCGCAGCTCTTTGAGCTCGCCGGTTGCCATGTCTCTGTCAACGTTGTCAAACATGTCAATAAGATCGTCATAAGTCTGCTGGGTGTCGTAATTAATCGCTACTCTGAGTGCAAAGAATCCTCCATAGAAGATTACAGCAATAATAGCCACCATTGCCAATACCGACTTCCAATTGTTCTTTTCCATGAAATGTTCCTCCACAGGATTTAGTTAGTGATATATGATTACTAACTAAATGGGTTGACTAGACCCTAAAATAATGTTGTGTGGGCACAATAAGCCCTAAATACAAATATATTATACCACTATTTACATAAATAGTCAAACTTTGAAAAATAAACTGTGTTTTAATTTAAAAATCAAAATTATTTTAAAAATTTTAAAAAAATAGAAGTAATAATTAAAAAAAAATTAGATATAATAAGAATATATATTAAATAATAAAGGAGATAATGATGAAGGTTATAGATACAATTGCTTTAATTCTTATTATAATAGGTGCAATAAATTGGGGATTGATTGGAATATTTAATTTTAATTTAGTTGATAGTATATTTGGAACGATGTCAGTTATAAGTAGAATAATTTATGCGCTAGTAGGAATTTCAGGATTATGGGGAATAAAATTGATATTTGATAGAGATTAATTAAAGAGAAAAATGGAGTAGGAAACTTAAAAAAGTATCTTACTCCATTTTTCATAATATTTATTTTGCTTTTGTGAAATTATCTTATATTTTTACCAAGTGTAGTTGCATTTCTATCAATACTTCTTGAAGCTACCTTTTGACTTGAGGGATTGAAAGAAGTAGGAGTGTCCACAATAATTCTATCCTTAAACTTTTCTAAAAGTAATTCTCTAGAAAATTCTGTAAATACTGCTGTTGCAGCTTCAATAAATCTTTTTTTAGTACTTTCATTTGGGTTATGACTTCCTCCAGTAGAAGGAATGAAAATCATAGTTTTTTCTTTAGCTGGGATATATCCTGTATCTTGCCCTGCATAAGAAGGCATATCCATATGACTAATTTGTTTTTTATCACATGCTTCTGCAAGCCCTGCATTTAAGGAAGAACTTGTAATTACAGGTTTACCTTGAGAAACTATTGTAGGTTTAATTATAGTTCTTGTTTTTCTTTCAGCAGATTTTTTTATTTTAGCGAAATTCTTCAAAACATTTTCAGGAGTATTTTCACCTAATAATCTAAAATCAATTAGTCCTTCAGCATTTTCAGGTATCTGATTAAAACTTCCATTATGTCCAGGAGTAGAGATTTCTACTTGACTTGCTCTACCTAAACCTTTTTTCTCAAATTTTCTACCTAAACTTTCCACTTCAGTACCAATAATTGAAGTAGCGTCAATAGCATTTTTCCTTCTTTTCATTGGAGTTGAACCAGTATGACCAGCTTGACCTTTTACATGATATTTTACTCTAACAGCAGAACCAATAGAAGTAATAATTCCGATAATATCTTTTTCAGTAAAGAAATGTCTAGATTTTTTATGTAAGATTTCATATTGTTCGATATGTGCTTCTAAAGAATAATCCACATCTTCAAAAATCTTATCTACTTCTTCTAAATTCCCTACATGTTCAGTCAAATAACTTCTAGCATAACTTATAGCATCTCTTAAAGTAATAGAATCACCATTGCTTTGAGCTTTTTGATCAGTTATTTTATCAAAATCATCATCCTTCAAAGCTCCACTTAAATATTTGCTTCCAATACAAGCATTGCCAAATCTGCTAGACTCTTCACAAGCATATATTGCAACTTTGACTATTCCATTACATTTTCTAGACTTAATAAGATTTTCAGCAGTCTGTAATCCAACAACTACTCCGAACAGGACCATCGAATTGTCCACCATCATATACAGAATCTGTATGAGAACCAATAGCAAGTGTTTTTTTAGGATTATCTCCAAGAGAAATTGAGCCACAGATATTTCCCACTTTATCAATAGATACAGTCATACCTAATTCTTGCATTTTCTCTATACATTGTATTTTATAATCTAAATCTTCTTTAGTGTAAGCCAATCTATTTATAGGTTTCTTTGATTTAAAATCAAAAAAATCTTCAAGTTTAACTATACTCATTAAAATATCAACTCCTAGTTATTTTAAATTTTAACAAGAAAATTATACCACATTATGTAAAACAATGCAACAAAAAGTTGATATATCTATGATTATATGGTATAATATAAATGTACCTATTCACCAATGTGTGCATTTTTAGGAGGAATGATTTATGCACAAATTCGAGCGGAACTATGATAAAATGGTGAGCACTGTGATAACAATCATTGGTGTGATTATTGTAGGCACTTTGATTGTTGAAGGAAACAGATTGCGAGGGAATATCAGTGAAATCAGAGAAATATTCCCGTTCATCACAAAGTTAGCTATTAGATTTGGAGGATGGATTATTGCTATAATTTTGGAATCAAAGTTTGTTCCAGAGGACTTCAACTATGCAGTTGAAGTCAAAAAAGGCTTCTTGATTTTCTCGTGGGGCGATTACGACAGGAGAGTAATGCAAAGCCCATTCACGGCGCAAATCAACGGGAAAAACATCACCCTATATGACGGCAATGCTGTAATCACAGTTCCCTACGACAAGAAGGTAATGGAATTCCTCGAAGGGCTTAATAAATGAGGAGCCCTAAAAAGTAGCAGGTGGCAAATTCTTTCGGATTTGCCACCTGCTGCGTATTTAAGATATTTATTTTGTTTGCTGCATAGCTTTTACATTATCAGCATCTTCTTGAGACAATTTTTCAAATTCAACCATTGCATCTAATACTTGAACTTGTCTTTCTTCTGCAAGTTTTAAATTTTTACTTGGATCATAAACAGAAGGAGCATTAGGAACACCAGCAAGAAGAGTTGCTTCATAAAGAGTTAAATCTTTAGGTTCTTTATTGTAATATCCCATACTAGCGTCATAGATATTATAATATCCACTACCAAAATACATGTTGTTGATATATAATTCCAAAATTTCTTCTTTAGAGTAATCTTTTTCCAAATGATATACAACAAATAACTCAGCTACTTTTCTATATAAAGTTTTTTCTTGTGTAAAGCATAAATTTTTTGCAACCTGTTGGGTAATAGAACTTCCGCCTTCTTTTGCTTTTCCTGCCCTAAGGTTATTCCTAAGAGCACGAGCGGTTGCAATAAAATCTACACCTGAATGATTATAAAATCTATGGTCTTCAATAGAAACAACAGCATCTAAATAATATTTAGGAAGTTCTTCATAATGCATAAAGTATTCCTCATTTTGCAAACTAGAAATTCTGTCTTCAAGACTTTTTTCTTCCATAGATTGTCTATATAAAACATACCCGTTGAATGTAAAATACATTAATACAATTAAAATAACAACAAATATAAATAATAATATTCTTCTAAAAATTTTCATAATTATCACCTTTTTTTGTTCAAAAAAACTATTTATAATAAAATTATAACTCATAGAAAAATAAAATTAAAGATATATTTGAAAAAAATGTAAAAAATAGAAGGAAAAAAAATTTTTTTGGCGAATAATAGATTTGTACATAAAATAAGATGTACAAAATCTATTACATTTATAAGGCGGTGAACAAACAATGCAAATAACAGATGTACGTTTAAGAAAAGTTAATTCAGAAAACAGAATGAAAGCTGTTGCTTCTGTAACTTTTGATAACGAATTCGTAATACACGATATCAAAGTTATCGAAAGCCAAAACGGATTATTTATAGCTATGCCTAGCAGAAAAACTCCAAACGGAGAATTCAAAGATATAGCTCATCCAATCAATGCTGATACTAGAGAGAAAATCCAAAACGCTATTTTAGAAGCTTATGAAGCTCCTGAAACAGAAGAATCAGCAGAATAATAATATTGTAAAATATTCGATCGAAAAACTCACTACACCAAAAATTGTGTGGCGAGTTTTTTTTGTGAAAGTAGCACAAAATTTATTAAATGGCTTGACATATACGGAAAAGGGAGTTATAATATTTAAGTACGAAAATTTGCGTTGAAATAGAATGTGGCTACATCCTTACAAGCCGTAAGGAATGGAGGGAACTTCTATGGAGCATGTCGTGGCTAAGACCAAGGCGATAGGTTTTTATTATATAAACGCTTATCCCAAGAAAAACTAAAGAAACTTGGGATTATATGATAGTGTTAGTAGAAACACCAGGATGCGTTTTACGACCTGCCAAGGGACATTATTTAATTAAAAGGAGGGAATTTGTACAATGGCAGTAAAAAGCAATGTTACAGGTAGTGAAAAAATTAGAATTAGACTAAAAGCTTATGATCATGTTATTCTAGAACAGTCTGCTGAAAAGATAGTAGATACTGCTAAAAGAACAGGAGCTAAAGTATCAGGTCCTATTCCATTACCAACACAAAAAGAAGTAGTAACAATTTTACGTTGTCCTCACAAATACAAAGATTCAAGAGAACAATTTGAAATGAGAACACATAAAAGAGTTATTGATATTTTCTACCCAACACAAAAAACAGTTGATAGCCTAATGAAATTAGAGTTACCTGCTGGTGTTGATATAGAAATGAAATTATAATTTATAATTATTTAAGTAATTTTAAGACCAAGCTGGTATAGCATTTAATTAAAATGAAATATAAAATATCAGCCAATAGCTTAGGAGGAAAACAAAAAATGAATAAGACAATTATAGGAAAAAAAGTAGGAATGACACAAATATTTGATGAAAAAGGATTAGTTATTCCTGTTACAGTTATAGAAGCTGGACCATGTACTGTTACACAAGTAAAAACAGTAGAAACAGATGGATATAACAGTATACAATTAGGTTACGGAGAAGTTAAAGAAAAACACGTAAACAAACCTTTAAAAGGACATTTTGCTAAATCAAAACTTACACTAAAAAAACATTTAAGAGAGTTTAGATTAGATAATGTTGGAGAAGTAAAAGTAGGAGATGAAATCAAAGCAGATGTTTTTGAACAAGGAGATAAAATAGATGTTCAAGGAACTACAAAAGGAAAAGGATTCCAAGGCGTAATTAAACGTCACGGACAACATAGAGGACCAATGGGACATGGATCTATGTATCATAGAAGACCAGGTTCAATGGGATCTACATCAACTCCAGGAAGAGTTTTCAAAGGTAAAAAACTTCCAGGACATACAGGATGTGAAACTGTTACAATTCAAAATTTAGATGTTGTAAGAGTTGACATGGACAAAAATGTAATATTAGTAAAAGGTAGTGTACCAGGACCTAAAGGTGCAATACTAAAAATAAAGAAATCAGTTAAATCAGCATAGGAAAGGAAGGAGGAAAGATAAATGCCAAAAGTAGATGTTTATGATATAGAAGGAAAGAAAGTTAGTATTTTAGACTTAAATGAAGAAATATTTGGAATTATACCAAATGAAAATATAGTTCATAGTGTACTTGTAAATTATTTAGCAAATCAAAGACAAGGAACACAAAGTACAAAAACAAGAGCAGAAGTTTCTGGTGGTG
>CANPOS010000058.1 GCA_947575745.1 uncultured Clostridium sp. | reverse complement strand
AACTCAAGTTAACAAAATTTCTCAAAAACACTAATTAAATTCTCATAACCCGAAGAAACAAAAAATAACAAAATCGGACTAAAAATATAGTATAATATCTATATAGGTAAAAAGGAGATAAAGAATGAGTATATTAGTAGTGCTAGTAGTAGAATAGTTTACAGAGGATATGATTATTATAAATAAGGAAATGTAATTTCACATACACAATTATCAAATTTCGAATATGGAGGAAAAGTAAAAGGAACAAACAAAACACCATATCATGTAAAGATAAACACAAAGCATACAAAAACTTCATTGTGCAGTTGTTCATATGACAATTATAAGGACATAGCACTATTTTATAAAAAGACAAAAGAAGATATAGAAATATATGCTAAAAAATTAGAATTATTTTTAGATACATTAAAACATTATAGCATAAAAAGTACAGTGACAAAATCAAATGTTTTAATTACAATATATTTGCTAAATGAGTATAATTTACAAGAAACGGCAGAATTACTTATTAAAAATTGTAGATATACAGAATATACTGAATATATAATAGAAAATTCAAATGACTGAAAGAAATTATATGAAAGATTTAATGCAAAAGTAGAAAACGAGAAATATATAAATAAAGAGTATATAGCAAAATTATATTTGAATTTTTATTTAAAACTAGTAGATGATGAAATATACAATCAATATTGTTACTATAATTTTTTATATAACAAAGATGAAAGAAATCTAAGAATTTTAAAAGATACTCCAAGTTTCGATTATTATATAAATAAAATTATAAAAAATACAAAAGATATAATTGCATTAGAAACAGCTATGTAATTAGAAATATTATTACATTAGTATTTAAATAATTGCTAAATTATGGTACAATGAAAAAAGATAAAACAAAGAGGAGGCACACTACCATGAACCCATACATGAAAATAGCAAAAGAACTAGCAAATGAAAACTTAGAAACAAATAAGGGAGGACCATTTGGAGCTTGTGTCGTAAAAAATGGAGAGATAATTGGAAAAGGTTCAAATAAAGTATTATCAAACAATGATCCAACAGCACATGCAGAAATAATGGCAATAAGAGAAGCATGTAAAAATATTAAAACATATGATTTAAGTAATTGTGAGATATATACAACATGTTATCCATGCCCAATGTGTTTATCAGCTATAATTTGGTCCAATATAAAAACAGTGTATTATGGAAATACAAAACAAGATGCAAAAAATATTGGATTTAGAGATGATTTCATATATGAATATATTAACAATCTATCACAAAATAAACAAGATGAAAATATATTAGAATTAAAATCTATGGACAGAGAAGAAACCATAAAGGAATTTGAAAAATTTAAAAATAAAGAAGATAAAATAATATATTAGAAAAGAGCAAAATATGGAACTAATTAAAATAGGAGAAAAAACATATTATATAAAAAATGCAACCAATATAGGAATTTACAAAATAAATGAAAAAGAAATTTATATAATAGATACAGGAAATAACAAAGACGCAGGTAAAAAAATATTAAAAATAATAGAAGAACAAGGATGGACACTTAAGGGAATAATTACAACACACTCAAATGCAGACCATATAGGTGGAAATAAAGTAATTCAAGATAGGACAAACTGTGATATACTTGCATATAATATTGAAAAAAGTATTACAGAAAATCCTATATTGGAACCAGCATTTTTATATGGAGGATATCCATTTAAAGACTTAAGAAACAAATTTTTATTAGCCAAAGAATCTAAGGTAATTCCAATCCAAAACAATCTTCCAGAAGGGCTAGAATATTTTGAACTAAAAGGACACTTCTTTAACATGATTGGAATAAAAACAAGTGATGACATATATTTTTTAGCAGACTCTCTATTTAGTGAAGAAACAATTAATAAATACCATTTATTTTTTATTTATGATATAAAAGAATTTTTAAATACTTTAGATTATTTAAAAACACTAAAAGGAAAGTTATATATCCCAACACATTGTGAAGCTTCAGAAGATATATCAAAATTAATAGAAATAAATAAAAATAAAGTACAAGAAATTATAGAGAAAATATATAATGAATGCAAAGAAGAAAAAACATTTGAAAATATATTAAAAAACATTTTTGATGAATATAAACTCACAATGAACGTAAATCAATATGTGCTTATAGGAAGTACAATAAAGTCGTATTTATCGTATTTATGTGATAACAACAAACTAAAATATGAATTTAAAAATAATAAAATGGTATGGAAACAGATATAAGGAGTAAACAATGAAAAAAATATTTATAGAATATCCTAAATGTTCAACATGTAAAAAAGCAAAAAAATGGTTAGAAGAAAACAAAATAGATTTCGAAGCAAGAAATATTATAACAGAAACACCAACAGAAAAAGAATTAACAGAATGGATAAATAAAAATGGACAAGAAATAAAAAAATGGTTTAATACAAGTGGAATAAAATATAAAGAATTAAAATTAAAAGAAAAACTAATAGAAATGAGTGACAAAGAAAAAATAAAATTATTAGCAAGTGACGGAATGTTAATAAAAAGACCAATATTAATATTAGAAGAGGAAATTTTAATAGGGTTTAGAGAAGAAAAATGGAAAGAAACACTAAAACAATAAAAATAGAAGAAATAATAGAATACATAGAAGAAAAATATAATGTCAATCCAGAATATCTGTGGGAAGATACACCAGATACAGCAATATTTAGACACAAAAGTAACAATAAATGGTTTGGACTAATAATGAATGTAAATGGAGAAGAATATTTGAATATAAAAACAGAACCAGAGTATTCAGAACTATTACGAAATTCATACAACTATATAATTCCTGCATATCATATGAATAAACAACATTGGAACACAATAATTATAAGCGAAAAGGTAGATAAAGAATTAGTATACGAATTAATAGATCAAAGTTATGAATTAACAAAGAAAAAAACAAGAAAACCTAAAAGATGATTAAAATATCATGTTTTAGGTATTTTTTATTGTGTAGGAAAAATCGCAGATTTTTCTGAAACAACAAGGTTAATTTACCTTAGACCGTGCAATAATTGCAAAGCAATTTTGCACATGTGTGTGTCGGAAGATATGCTTCCGATAACGCACAATTTTCTTATTTAAATATATTGACATTATTCCGAAAACAGTATAAAATAAAAATATAAACAATAATATTCTGAAATAAGAACAATATAAAAAGGAGAAGATTAATGGGATATTTAACAGCAAAACAATTTGCAGAGAAATGGGGAATATCAGAAAGAAGAATAATAAAACTATGCAAAGAAGAAAGACTAAATGGAGCAATAAAAAGTGGAATGGTTTGGGAAATACCAGAAGAAACCCTTAAACCATCAGACAAGAGAAGTAATATATACAAATACATAAATGTAGAAAAAAGAATACTAGTTGTGAATGTACAAAAAGAGCTAAGAGAATATTTAGAAGAACTAATAAAGAAAGAAGGGTATATATCAGAATTTAGAGAATTAAATGAGATAAAAAGTAACCTAGAAGAATTAGAAAAATATTACGAAAATCTTATATATTTTCCAACTAATAATATAGATAAAAGAGAAGAAAACTTTATAATAAACTTTTCAAAAAAATTAAATTCAGAATCTAGTATAGTAATTATTGATTATAACACCAATGAAAGAAATAAAATAGAGAAAAAATTATGTACTAAACTAAAAAAAGAAATAGGCTTAAGAATAAATGCTTTAACATTAGACATACCAAAACAAAAAGAAATAATAATTAACTATAATGAAATAGCAGAAGATATCATGCAAATGATAACTAAATTAAAAAACACAACAGGAATAGAAATAAAAACAGATGGAGGAAAAATAGAATTTGACAAAAGAGGGAGAACAAAATACTTAGAAGAAGGAGAATTTTACAAATCAATAAATAATTGCTTTAAGAAATTAACCAAAGACTCATATTTATGGTGTGCTTCTACAATGCTAGAAGACGAATGGACAGAAGCACCACAAGAAATGAAATTTAGAGTAATAAATTTAGAAGCAGCAAATAAAGGAGTAAATGTTGAAAGAATATTTATATTCAGTAAAAGTAAAATCAAAGAATTCAAGAAAAACAAAACACTAAAGATATATATGCAAAGTAATATAAAGACATTATTTGTAGACTATGACGAAATCAAAGAGAAAAATCCAAAACTTTTAAACATAGTTGGAAGTGGATGGGATGGAATAGATAAAACAACATTGATATTAGATTTACCAGAACAATATAAAGAAAGAGGATATATCTCAAAAAACACAAGGGAAGTATTAAAAGCATACAAATGCTTTCAAGAACTAAAAAAATATTCTAAAAGTTTAAAGGAGATATTGAAATGACAATAACATATATATTATCACAAATATTTATAATAATAAATTACATATTTCTAGTAATGACATATCAATCAAAAAACAGAAAAAATATATTAATATTTAACTTTGTATCATTAATTGCATCAGCATTATCATACATGTTTTTATCAGCCTATTCAGGATTAGCAATGACTATTGTTGCAATAATAAGAAATATAATATTTATTATAGATGAAAAGAAAAATGGAAAAAGCGAAAAGAACCAAACGAAGGATTATATTATTCTGGCTATTTTGTACATAATATCAATTATATCAGGAATATTAACATACAATGGCATTTTAAGCATGATGTCTGTTATTGCAACAATGCTATATACATACTCTGTATGGCAAAAAAGTACTAAAATTTATAAGATATTAGGAATACCAGTTGGAATAATATGGATAATTTATAATATATACATTTTTTCAGTATTTGGAATAATATTAGAAACAATATTAGCAATTTCTGCAGTAATAGGATATATAAAAGAAAGGAGAAATGGAAAATCATGGAACTAGTATACAAGAAAGTAGAAGAAAAAGACGAAAAACAGTTATTTAGCTTAATAGAAGAAGTATTAAAAAAATTGGAAGACCCAGCATATTTTATTCCATATGAACAGTGGGAATTAGATAGCATGTTTGACGAAAAAAATTATGCACATTTGTATGGAGCATATGATGGGGATAAACTTGTAGGAATAGCACAGTTGTATGTTTCTCAGGAAATGCTTTCAGATTTTAAAAAAGAATTTGAACTTGAAGATTATAAAGTATGTGAATTAGGTGGGAACTTAGTATTATCAGAATATAGAAATAATGGAATAACTTCAAAACTTCAAACGATTGAATTAGAAATAGCTAAAGAATTAGGATTTGATTATATAATTTCTATGGCACATCCAAATAATATAGGTAGTCAAAAGACACTTGAAAAAGTGGGGCTGAAATTTGTAAAAGAAACCAAATTATCTAATGGATTTTTAAGAAAATTATATATGCTAAAATTAAAATAATTAAATGAAAAAGAATTTACAGTTTTAGAAAACATAAAGGAGTAAAATATTTCAGATTATTTACTCCTTTAAAAATTATTTTTTCATATAATAATAAACCTCACACAAATCTTTAAAGCCTAATTTTCTATATAGTTTAGCAGGATAAAAATCTTGTTCAGTTGATAAAAATGCAATATTAATCCCCATATTTTTGCACATTGCTAATTGCTTCTTTAATACTTCTTTTCCAATGCCCATACTTCTATACTCTTTTTTCAAAGCGAGACTATAAATTCCATAAAGATTAGTATTGAAAACTGATTCAGTTGTTCCGATAATTTCATTATTTATTTTAACAAAATAAAATTCAGTTTTAGTATCATTATTTAATTTTTTATAATTAATATAACTTTCCCTATATCCATCATCTAAATTTCCATAAGGATCTTCAGAATCTCCAGATTGATAACACTGCATTAAAATATTAGAATAATCTTCCATATCTTTAGTAAGTTCGAGTTTTACATCAAAATTACAATGAGTTTCTATATTATTCAAATTATCAAAATCAGTATATATTTGATATACTTCAGTTGACATTAAATCAAATTTACTTTTATCAAAAAATTTATCTCTATTTTCGTAAATATTTTTCATATAAGGAAGCAAATAAATTGCTGTTTTTCTATTAGCACTATCAAAGAAATTATTTGCAGTATTAATAATAGTTTCAAACTGTTCTATATTATTTGCATCAAAATTAGAAACAAAATTACTATAACAATCTTCAATATGTCTACTGTAAATAATTTCATGGTTATCTTTATGAATAATATTAAAATCCAATTCCTCAAGACTTTTAATATGCAAATTATAAATATTTTTAATAAATTTTAAATCCATGAATAAAATTCCTTTTCAATTAAATTAAAAATATTATATCATAAAAAGAAGATTTTTTTATTAAATTTCTAAATATATAAAAAATACAAGGCTTATAAATTCCTTGTATTTTTTTGCTATTCAGCTAAAATGCTACCTAAAACGAGAATTCCCTCGTTTTCAGCATAAATTGTATTAAACTGAGAAATTGGAAGCGGATTAGTTCCAAAACCACATTCAATTGTATATCCGAGGCAAATCATAATTTTGGATGAACCAATCCTTATAACCAGCAAAACTAGAGGCAAAAGGAGTATCTTCTAAATCATAACCACTAGATATAGCAAATTGCTCACCAATATAATAAGAAGCAGGAGGTAAAAAATCAAGGTATCTCCAATAAATAACTCTTCCTTGAGTATGATAAGCCAAAATTAGTCTGAAATTATGTGCTAAAGTAAATTTGTACATAGCAATAGCTTCAGGAGCAATAAGAGGCTCAGTACCAACAAAATCACGAGGTGCAGGAGTTCTAAAACCTTGCTCAAATTTTATTTCTTTAGCTTTTTCCCAACTAGCAGGGAATTGTAAGTTTAAATCCACACCTGTGGTGTTAAAAATATACCAACCACAAAATAAAATGAATAAAACGCAGTAATCATCTATATTACAGAGTATTTCAAATTGATTGAAGTATTCTGTTTTTTTATTGGATTTTTACTGCTAGAAATGAGTGGTTAAGAATGAAAGAAAAACAAGATAATATTGGTTATTATTCTATAATTCCTGCAACAATTTTATACAATAAAGAGTTAAAAGCAAATGAGAAATTATTATATGCAATTATAACATCACTTGCTTGTAAAGAAGGATATTGTTTTGCAACTAATAAATATTTAGCAGAGAAATTAGGAGTAAGTCATAAAACAATTTCAAATTGGATTTCAGATTTAAGTAAAAGAAACTTTATAATTGTTGAAGTAATTAGAAATGAAAACAAGCAAATCATTCAAAGAAAAATTTATATTAACGATACACCCTATCCATTAAATAATAGATACCAGTATCAATCAAAAAATGGACAGGCTATCCATCAAAAAGTGGAAGATAATAATAAAAGAAATAATATTAAAAATAATACTAAAGTACAGAAAAAATCTATATCAAATTATACAAATCAGAGAGAATATTCAGAAGAATTTTTAAACAGTTTATATGCAAATTTATAGAGAAAGGATAGGTGAATTTAATGAAAAAGTATAAAATTTTGAATACATTTTATTCTCCAAGCGTGCTAAAAAAGGTATTAGGAGATTTTCTCCTAAACAGCAATACAGGTGTCAAAACACCATGCTGGCGAATGGTAGTCGGTAAAAAATACCTGACACATTCGACGCAAAATGACATTTTGCTTTTATCTTAATCCTCAGCTTTGCTAGTATTAAGATTTTTGGATTTATATGAGTGGA
>CANPOS010000057.1 GCA_947575745.1 uncultured Clostridium sp. | reverse complement strand
AGCATAACTTATTTAAAATTTATAGTGTTTTTCTAAATTTTTACAATTCTAATTCGTCTTCTATTTCCTTGTGAGAATTTTGATAAGTATTTGAATTGCTGTAGTCAAATTTTAGCTTTTCATCATTCTCAGCTAAATTATATGCAAGAACTCCAGCTATAGCTTTTACTATTTGCTCTTCAGTATTAGGATTAATGAATGTAATATGTAACTCTTTTTTTTCCTTCAAAATTCTCATCTCACTTTCTTTTAATACTATTTAAAAATTCAAAAAATATAACTTTTATTTTTTGAATTTTTTCATATTAAAAGATTATCATGTACATCTATATTGTTCAATGAAATGATTTTGAAGGTATTTTGAATTATAAATAACTTTTTACAATAAATATCTTAATTCCAATTACTGGTACTTTTATTAATATCTTAATAATAAATTCCCTATATTAATAATCTAAATAGCTTGCCATTTATGTGTTTTTAAGTGTTTTGTATTAACACTTTCCTGTGTAAGTAATTACTATATCATCTATCAAATTTGTAAAAATGAAAAGCCTGGTGGCTAGCCCAGACTTTTTATTATAATTTGAATTGTTGCGCTATTTCATACACATACGAATCATAGCACTCCCAATAATGCACTGTAAGTTCATTTTTGTGTTTTTTCACTGTTACATAGCACTTTAATTTTTTTGCCATTACTACGAATTGATCACTCCAAAACACATCATGCACTATAGCATCAACTAAATCAATAAAACTTATGTCTTCTTCTGTCGTCTCAAGATGTACCTCGACCTCTTCCGCCAATTCACATTTTCTTAATACATTTCGGCACCCTTTTGCAACAGCGCTATCAGGAATTGTAGCAATAAAATTGCCATTAGATGTATTGAATTGCATAATTATGCCCTCCAATTTAGCTTTTCACAGTTAACGAATTGCTAGCCCAATCCATTTTGTATATTTTATCATTTTGTATATAAAATATCAATCTTAATTTACTATCTTTTTTATTTAACTATCAATCCCAATTTCACAACTGGATTTTTCTCTGCTAGGAAAACCTTCTTGATTTCAATGCTTTCTGGAACAACTTGTCCATTTGGCTCCACCATATAATCGCCGTTGCGAAAACAAAGTTTTCGACGTCGATTTATTTCTACCGTTCTTTTGTGTTACATCCTTGTGTACTGTACTTTTACTTATTCCGAAACTTTTTTGCAGCTCCTCTTACTGTGTCTTTTGAATCTATTATATATCGTGCAAGTGAACATGCACGTTCCTCTATTGTTATACCTTTCATTATGAGCCCCCCATTATGAATTACTTTTGTTTAATTCTATTCATATTAGGGTTGTATTAGAACGTTTTTTTAGGTTAAGGAAATATAATTTATTTCCTTCTATATTTTTTAGTATAACACATAAGAGGCAGATATTCTATCTGCCTCTTATGTGTTTGGGATTAGCTGTTTTTCTCTCTTTCCAAATCTTTCTCGCTTTCTGAACCCTCTGGCTCCCCCAAAATCACATGACCTGGGCAACCACTGTCAAAATAAATTCCTTCTCCAAGATAAATAGGTGCATAAGGTGAAATAAATGGTATTCCTTTAATTCCGTGATACGAATGATATGCTGGATTGAAATCTCTCCTTATCCTCTTTCGCATCTTTACAGCCTCCTTAAAAATTATTTTACACTATCCCTTAAACAAAACTATTTTAGTTTCTATTGCAATATTATCATAAAACAAATTAAATTTCAATGTTTATAATTTTATAACTATTTTTCTCCTCTAACTATCCTCTTATAAATTTCTCCCTTCTCCTTAAAATTCTTGAAAAATCCATAGCTTGCAGCTGCTGGAGATAAAAGACATATCATATCTTTTTTAGTTACCTCTTTTGCAGTTTTAACAGCTTCTTCAATAGTTTCTACCATGTATACTTTCATATTTGGATTTTCTATTTTTTTTCCTATACTGTGTCCAGTTGTTGGCATGCATATTAAATTTCCTATGTTGCTATTATTTAGATAGTCAATAAACTTATCAAAATTTACTCCTCTATCCATACCACCTATTATTAATGTATTTACCTTTTCTAGAGCTTCTATTGAATTTATTGTAGCCTCTGGAATTGTTGCAATTGCATCATTATAGAACAAAATATTGTCATATATTCCTACTTTTTCTATTCTATGTGGTAACGGTTCAAATGAATTTATAGTTTCTATTGTTTTTGATAAATCTAAGTTTAATATTTCACTTACTGTTAAAGCAAACATAATATTGCTTAAATTATACTTTCCTATTAATTTCCTTTTATCTAAAGAATTATACAATTCTTTACTTTCTAAATAAACTTTATTATCTTTTAATATTGTTTTTTTATATCCTTGTGTGTTATCTTCTGTTGAAATGAAATATTCTTCTCCATTTATCTCATATTTCCTTAATTGTTCATTTAAAATTTCACTATTTATGCTATGTAAAAATTTATCTTCTTTATTTTGATACCTAAATATATTACACTTTGCTTCTGCATAGTTTTCTAATGATTTATAGTGGTCTAAATGTTCTTCATATATATTAAGCAAAATCGCAATATTAGTAGATTGCTCCATATATTCTAATTGGTGAGATGACATTTCAAGAACTAATGTCATTTTCTCTTTTATCTTATCTATATATTCAAATACTGGGTTTCCAATATTTCCAAGAAGCATACACTCTATTCCTTGATTTTTTATTACTTCATATATAAGGCTACTTGTTGTACTTTTTCCCTTGCTTCCTGTTATCCCTATTGTATATACATTAAAAAACTCTAATAGCAATTCTAGCTGTGATTTTATTTTACTTCTAAATTTACTAGTATCAATTTGTGCAAAAGATATTCCTGGTCCTTTCATTATTATGTCATATTGGTCTAAATCTTCTAAATATTTTTCTCCACTTATATATACTGCATTTTCATCTTGTTTTAAAAATTCATATTTTTTTTCAAATCCTTCTTCTTTATCAGCAATGTATATTTTTTGTTCTTTCAAATACTCTCTTATAAATTTATATGTAGACTGACCTTCTAGCCCAAAACCTAAAATTAATACTTCTTTGTTTCTAAAATAGTCTACTAATTCTCTAATCATTCTGTATCTCCTTCTTAATCAAACTTTTTTGTTCTTCTGTCAGATTATTCTCTACATTAAATCTTTTAGTAATATCAACACTTGTATCTGATAATTTAAAGTTATCTTTATAATATTTAAGTAAATATGGTAGTTCTTTTTCCTCTAATTTCGAAATAGTCAAACTAATTGCAAAATTCACTTCTTCATATGTTCCAACACATTCAAAAGGCTTCGTTTCTCCATTTCCTGTAAGTTCAATAAATGTTTTTAGTAAGTCTTTATCTTCAAATAAATTCTTATGAAATATATCTACTAATTCATCTTTATATAAATATGGACTAAGCATTATAAATACAAATAAACACTTAGGACATTTTCCACACCATTTCCATTCTTCTGACTTACTTCCTACATTACAGCTTTTAAATATCTTATGATACTTTTTATATCTTGCAAATATTCTTGCAATCTGAAGTTCGTTTAAAGGTCTTAGGAAACTAAAATATTTTACATTTCCTTTTAAATACTTTTCTGTATAATATGTAAAATCTTGTTCAAATTCATAACTCTTAGAATATTGATGATTTATCTTTTCTCCCATTACATTACTTTCGTTAGCACTCGATTCATTTGATAAGGCTACATATTTCTTACCTGTTATATACGTTATAAAATAACTTAAAAAAGCAAGCATCGAAGAAAAAGGCGTATGTCCATTTATGAAACCTTTTTTATTTAATTCTAATAAATTTTCATCTATTGTTCTATAAACTTCTATAATTTGATTTTCACTAAATCCTGCGATATTTGCACATTCTAGAGTTACTGGTTTTGGATTTACTATTAATGCATAATCTTTTTGTCTATCTACTTTCAAAGTTTCAAGAGTTACGCATGAATCTTTACCCCCACCTATTGGCACTATGTATCCTTCTAAATTCTCCTCTTCTTCTATTATATCTAATGCTTCTCCTTCACATATTATCTCCATAAATTCGTAAATATTAGTTTTAATTTTATTTGTAAAGAATAGTTCTCCTAAGCCATAAAAATATAGCTTCTTTATCCATGCTTTTTGTTCCTCATTTAAAATTCCACATTTAATTATAACCTTTGGAGAACAAGTACATTTCCAATAGCTAATAAGTTCAATTAATCCCATTGAAAACACCATATTTTTTACTTTATCACTATCTAAACTTCTTAATTTCATATCTTTTTTTAATATTTTTATATTAGGTTTAAATTCTGTACAATTTGGTATTTTAAATTTATATTCTAATAATATTTCTTTCTCATTTTCTTTTATTGTGTAATCTTCATAAATAAATTCTGGATAAAATTTTCTTAACTCCTCAAAATTCATATTTGACTCCTCTCCTTAGTAATTGTAAATTATTCTATCATATATATAATATATTTTCAATTTTTTGTTTTGGTGTAAGCAAACATTAGAGTAATTTTAATTTTAGAAATAAAAGAAAAGACTAACTTTTTATCGTCAGCCTTCTCTTTTGTCGCTAAATCTTATCCTTTTAGCTTAGAGTTAATTTTATCTAGGTTTTGACTATGAGTTTTGCCTACTAAAAGTCGCTGTTTTACTTGTTCAGGCATATCCAAGGATGTTCATACGAGCCGTCGCCTCCTTCTTTATTAAAAAGAAGTATAGATTTCAGAGTTGTTTCTGGGCGCACCGCAAGGGTAGGACTCCACGTGTAGCCGTCCGAGCGATACAAGCTACGGGCGTACATGTCACCGCCATACACATAGAACACGCGGAAATACGCACAGTCGCTGCCTAAGTAGACACAGTGCGAAGCGAGCCAATACCACATGTTTTCTTCGTCTTGCCGGTTATATTTCTTTCCTTCTTGATCTGCCTTTTGGATACCAGAAAAGAAGTAATCTTTTTCTGGCAAACTGCACGCTTGAGCTTTCTCAAAAGCACCTTGCATATCATAGAGTTCTCTTATCACTCTATGCATTGTATCAGGTCCTTCTTGGAATCCAACATCTCCACATAGAGCAAGCTTTTCCGTTGTGGGCATCCCCCACAACTTAAAATCTTCAGTCAGCCGCCAAAGTTGCCTTTCGCCTGCTTTCACTGTGAACTTTTGCGTTCCTCGGACTCCAGTTTCCTTTTCTGTCACAATAACTTGCCTATCCTCAGGCGTTGTTGTCAGAATGTAATGTTTAGGACGAATGATGCCATCTTGTGTAGCAGCTTCAAATGTTATCGTTCTTGACATAGTTTTGCTCCTCTTAAATTGTAGTTTTTGGATACTTTCTCTTAAGCCTACTCCTTTTCTATTTGGTTAACATAGTTTTCCTAAATACATTTCCCCTTTCTTTGTCTTACCAATAACTTAGTATCGACATTTACATTTGAACTGATTATTATAATATCACATTTTTATGTTAATTTCAAGTTTTAATTAGTATAACAAGATAACCCATGAAACATTAGAAAATATTGTATTTCACGAATTTTATAGTGAACATAATATTGTATTTACTTTTTCCAGATTTTGTAGTATAATATTATATAGAAGATTTTGGAGGTTTTTATGATTAAATTAGTAGCAAGTGATTTAGATGGAACTATTATAGATAATCATAATTCTATTTCACAAGATAATTTAGAAGCAATAAATAATATACAAAAAAAGCATATTCCATTAGTTATTTGCACAGGTAAAACTTATGCACTTAGTAAAGATATTTGCAAAAACCTTCATGCTAGTTTTGGAATCTTTGGAAATGGAAGTCAAATTATAGATTTAACTACTGGAAAAGAAATTATGAAAACTACTCTCTCATATAATGAATTAAAGAGTTGTTTTTCTGTTCTTGAAAAATATGATTTACATATTCATGCTTATACAGAAAATAGTATAATTTCTCCAAAACTTACATATATGGATTTAAGGAACTCAATTCTATTTCCTAATAAAATTAATTTTGAGATAGTTCCTTCTGTTCAAAATTATTTAAAAGAAAATAATACACCTATTTTTAAGATTATTATTTCTTCTACTTCTAACCTTTCAGAAGTAAAGGCAGAACTAGAAAAATTCACCAATTTAAATATCTTACACATTTCTAAAACAGGTTTATATAAGGATAATGTTATTAATAAAGAATATGAATACTTAGATATTTCCCCTCTTAATGTAACAAAGGGTAGCGCTCTTAAAATGCTTAGTGATTATCTTAATTTGCAAAAAGAAGATATATTATCTGTTGGAGATAATATAAATGATATAGAAATGTTCAAAGCATCAAATATTGGTGCTGCACTTAATAATGCTAGTGACAAAGTTAAAATGTATGCAAACTATATAACAAAAAATACAGTTGAAAATGGTGGATTTGCAGAAGCAATATATAAATTTATTCCATTTTAATATCTATTACTTAAAGTCATATATAATTATTATTTATTTTTTCCTTGTTGGTCGTCTTACAAGAAACTGTATAAAACAAGTTTTAATAGTTTCTATGTTCGCTCCCATACTATGCGGAACTATCATAAATAATAATTACATATGACTTTTACTTTAACGCATTTTTAATAGTTCCCAACAATTACCTTTGATTTCTCTTTGAAATTATGTTAACATAATAATATAAGTAATCGTTTTGATTGGAGGTTATTATGTTGGAAAATATAAAGAATACTATAAAAAACTTTGATTTGAAAGTAAAAAAAATAATGGTGAATGGATTACGCTTTTCTCTTATTGTTGCACTAATAGGCACATTAATTTTAAGTTATTACATATCTGTTTCACCTTCTAACTCAATTTATTACATAGGAAAAGAAATCGTACATTTATCAATGTCTTTTGCAGCCTCATTTCTTGTATGTGCTTTTGCTATTGATAAGATAAAGAAAGACTTAAACTAATTTTTTCGAACTAAACAAAAAAATATCTCAAAAGTATAAACTCTTGAGATATTTTTTGAGTTTTTTATGTTAAAGGTTGGTTATCTTCTTTTTAAACAGCTTCTGCAGTTTCTTTTTCTTCTACTGCTTCTGCTCCTTCATTTTCATCTATTATTTCTAGACTTGATATAGAAACTTCATAAGCTACTCTTTCTACGACTGTTCCATCATCATATTTCTTTTCATATTTTCTTGATTGCACTCTTCCTACTGCTTTGACTTGAGCTCCAACTTCTAATCTATCACAAAATCTTGCATTTCTTCCCCATGCTATTGCTGGTATGTAATCTGATTTACTATATGCTCTATTTACTGCTAATAATAAATCTGCAATTTCACGTCCAAATGGTGTTTTTCTGTATATTGGTTTTTTACAAATATGTCCTATTAATACAACTTCATTTGAAATATCTAAATTAATTTCTTCGTCTTCAGCAGCTTTTCCTTCTATGTCATTTTCAAATATTATGTCTTTAGCAAATACTGTTAAAATTAATTTGTTTCTTTCATTTTCATAACTATTATATGATCTGAATTGTCCTTTTACTACTATTTTCTTTCCAATTTGTAATTCTTCGTCATTTATTAGTCTTTCTGATATTGTTACTGGTATTATGTCAAAAGTTTCACTCAAACGTGGTACCTCTAAGTCAAATATGTAAAAACTCTCTCCATAAATCTCATGACTAAATCTTTTTTCACTTGTAATTTTTCCCACTAATACTAAATGGTTAT
>CANPOS010000056.1 GCA_947575745.1 uncultured Clostridium sp. | reverse complement strand
ATATACTCAATATTATCTCCAGAAGGATATAGTAGTATTTTGTGGAAAGATGCAAGTAGGTATAAGGAAGCGGCAGAAAAGATGAAGCTAACAGCAAAAGATTTATATGATTTGAAAGTAATAGACAAAATCATAAAAGAACCATTAGAAATGAATGAAGAAGAGTTTAAAGCTATTGCAGAAAACATAAAAAAAGAAATAAAAAAAGAAATAGCAAGAATGATGAAAATGACAAAAGAAGAAGTGGTAGAAGGTAGGTATCAGAAGTTCAGACAAATAGTTTGAAAAATAATCGTTACAATTCACAGCTATTTAAATTATTTATGTCCTGCAACGGGTGATTTTAATAATTTTTCTTGCGTCCCCTTCTTAAGCAAATGTAATTCGCTTACGCTCAAATATTTGCTAAAGTGGTCTCCCCAACGTCTATCGAAAAATTATTAATTAATCCCCATGCGCGGACTTCTAGTTTATTTAACTGCAAATTGTAGCAAAGAAAGGAAGAATAAAAAATGTTATTAAAAGATAAACAAGTATTAATAATGGGAATAAGAAATAAGTGGAGTATAGCTTATGGAATAGCAAAATCAGCTTATGATAATGGAGCAAAACTAATCTTCACATACATGGGAGAAGAAAATAAAGGAAAAATAGAAGAACTAATATCAGAATTTGAAGGAGCTAAAGCGTATGCGTTAAATGGTGCATCAGAGGATGAATTAGTAAAAGAAGCTTTTGAAAAAATAAAAAAAGAAAATGGAAAAATAGATGGATTAGTACATGCAATAGCACATGCAAATACAGAAGACTTACACAATGACTTTATATACACAAGTAAAGAAGGATATTCACATGCAGTAGATGTAAGCAGTTATTCATTTGTTTTAGCCGCAAGAATTGCAAAAGAAATAGATTTCCTAAATGATAATGCAAGCTTAGTAACATTAACATACCATGGTTCTACAAAAGTATTAGAAGGATATAATGTTATGGGAGTTGCTAAAGCAGCACTAGAAGCAAGTGTAAGATATTTAGCAGAGAATTTAGGAAAAGAAGGAAAAAGAGTAAATGCAATATCAGCAGGACCAATTAAAACTTTATCAGCAAAAGGTATAAAAGATTTTTCATCAATATTAACAGTTGTAGAGGAAAAAGCACCACTACATAGAAATGTCACAACAACACAAGTAGGAAATGTAGCAACATTTTTGTTAAGTAATATGTCAGATAGTGTAACAGGGCAAGTTATATATGCTGATAGTGGATATAACATAATGGGAATTTAGGAGGTGAGAAAATGAGTAAAGAAGAGATTTTTGAAAAGCTAAAACACACAATTGCTGAGCAATTAGGAGTAGATGAGGAAAGTGTAACTATGGAAGCAACATTTGTAGACGATTTATCAGCAGATTCTTTAGATATTGTGGAACTTGTAATGAATATAGAAGAAGAATTTGACTTAGAAATTCCAGATACTGAAGCAGAGAAAATTGTTAGTGTTGAAGATGTAGTTAAATATATACAAGAAAATAAATAAAAATATTCAATATTATGTTGACAAATATAAACAAATATGGTAATATATATTTATGAAGTTCCCTATGAGGAACGTCAGGCTCCCTCAAAGGAGTCAAAAATTTGAAGGAGGAATTACTATGAGAGTTCCGAAACCGAAAAAACGTCACATTTACAAAAACATTATTTTGGCCAACAACGACGGCGGCGCCGGCGGCTACCTCTCCGTTCTGCACGAGAAGCAGAACGAGTAAGCGGCGGGCACGGTTTCACTAGGAAACCTCAGGGACCTCTAAACAGAGGATGGGCTAATAGCCCATCCTCTGTTTTATTAACTTAAGGAGAAAACCCCCAGCTATGAGGAGTGGTAAGATTAAAGTAGATTTTTGTGTCTATTTTAATCTTACCACTCCTCATTATACTGGGGGATAATTATGTGCCCTATTTGATTACATAAAAAATGGAAATAAAGTAAAAAAAATCAAAATAAATAAAGGTAAAACTATATTGACAATGATAAAAACGAAATAGTATAATGATTATATTAATATATGAAAAAGCATAAGATAAAATATAGGAAGGAAAGTAAGCAAATGAAAGACAAAGGGAAAATCAAGTTAAATGAAGAAGGAATAACATTAGTAGCATTAATAATAACAATAATAATATTAGTAATACTAGCAGTGGTATCAATAATGGCAGTATATAGGTCAAAAATAGTGAACTATGCAATAAATGGAACAATAGATTATGCAACAGAAGCAATAAATGAAAATAAAGTATTAGAAGGCACAGAAAAATTAATAGAAAGTGCAGTGGATAACATAAATAGAATAATAAATGCAGGAATAGTAAATGAGAATATAAAATTAAAGACAGAAAAAACCTTTGATGAAGAATATACAAAAGGAACAATCCATGTAGAAATAGAGTATGAAGGAATAATAGAAAGTATACACATAAATGACAAAGAAATAGAAGTACCAGAAAAGACAAATGGGGTATATATAGTAGAAGATGAAATAACAGAAAATGGGATGTATATAGTAATAGCAAAAGGTACAAATGGAGATTATCAAATAACAAATGTAAAAGTAAGTGAAATATTAGGAGATATGAAGATATATGATGAAGCAGATATGGAATTACTTAGAGAAAGAGTAAATGAAGGAAAAATATTTGTATCAACAAAAGTAGAAGTAATGAAAGATATAACACTAACAAAAGAATGGGAGGCAATAGGAACAGTAGAAAGACAATTCTTAGGAGAATTTGAAGGAAATGGACATAGTATAAAAGGATTAAAGATAGAAGGCAAAGCAAACAATCAAGGATTATTTAGCTATAATAGTGGAGTAATTAAAAACTTAGAAATAGAAGGAACAGTAAATTCAAGATTTCAAAATACAGGAATGTTAGTAGGAACAAATAGTGGAACAATAGAAAATGTAGAAACAAGTGGAACAGTGCAAGGAAAAAATTGTACAGGAGGAATAGTAGGAAATAGTATTAGTGGAAGTAAAATATTAAATTGTAAAAATGTTGCTAATATTAATGAGAATGACTATTCGAGTTCTAGCTATGTAGGAGGAATTGTTGGGGGTGCAAATGAAGTTACAATAGAAAATTGTATTAATGAAGGTACTGCTTTTGGAAGTATATATGTAGGCGGAATTTCAGGAATGTATGGTAATATTAGCAATTGTGGAAATAATGCAAAAATTGTAGCTACAAGGGGATTTAGTGCAGGAATTTCAGGAGGTCAAAGTACTATTATAGGTTCTTACAATAAAGGAGCAATTTCAGGAAATCGGAGATGATGGTTCAGGATTTACAAGTACAGGAGGAATTATACGGAGGTGGTGGAGTAGTTTCATATAGCTATAATACAGGAACAGTCTATGGAGCTAAGGGACAAGCGGCAGGTATAAGTGGCAACCAATACAATTGTGGAGCAAATAAAATTCATCATTGTTATAATATAGGTTTTATTTCTGGATATGGAAGTTCAAGTCCGACAACTGAAGGTTCTCATAGGATAGGATCTATTATAGGAGAAGCAAAGAATTCAAGTTTTAATAATTGTTGGTGGACATCAATAAATCCAGGAAATGGATATAGAGGAAGCTATACTGCATCAGCACAAGTAACAGAAGAAACATTAAAAGGATATGTAAATAATCTAGGAGCAGAATATTTCACAGAAGATGATATAGAAATAAATGATGGATTCCCAATATTAAAATGGGAAAAAGCAAAGTGGGAAAAGGAGAATGCACAAAGGTAAGATAGAGGTATTTAAAACTATTAATGTTAACAAATAAAATTTCAAAATATATAAATACAAAAGCACTAAGTATATAATTTAGTAATTACTAAGTTATGTATTTAGTGCTTAAAATATTAGAGTTTGCAGAAATATATGGCAAAAAATTAAAATTCTATTAAACTTATTGGCAATATGAATAAAATATGATACAATTACTTTCAACAATAATCAGCATATTGCGTTGTTGGACAAAACAGAGGTATACAATTTGCTTTGCAAATTGTATACTGATGCTGTAACAAGCATAGCTTTAACAGCATCAGCATCAACGTACATGAGTACGCCTCATAGATTTCAATTTTGTCCGCCTAGCACTATACTAATTATTGTTGAAATTAGACTCATAGGAGGATAACATATGGGATTTTTTGATAAATTAAAACAAGGACTTCGGAAAAACAAAAACTTCAATAGACGAAAAAATGAACAATGTATTTAGCACTTTTAGGAAAGTAGACGAAGAACTTTTAGAGGAATTAGAAGAAGCATTAATAATGTCAGATATAGGAATGACGACATCTGTAGAAATAATATCAAGACTAAGACAAAGAATAAAGAAAGAAAATATAAAAGAGGTAGAAGAAGTAAAAGAAGCATTAAGACAAGAAATGCAGAATATACTTGAAGTATGTGATAATACTTTAAAACTAGAAACAAAGCCATCTGTAATATTAATTGTTGGAGTAAATGGAGTTCGGAAAGACAACGTCAATAGGGAAGATTGCAAACAGACTTCAAAAAGACGGCAAAAAAGTAATGGTTGCAGCAGCGGATACATTCAGAGCAGCAGCAGTAGAACAGCTAGAAATATGGGCAAAACGAGCAAACTGTGATATAATAAAAAAAGAAGAAAATGCAGATCCTGCATCAGTTGTATTTGAAGCAATAAAAAAAGCAAAAGAAAACAATATAGATGTATTAATATGTGATACAGCAGGAAGATTGCACAACAAAAAATATTTAATGGACGAGCTAGAGAAGATACAAAGAGTAATAGAAAAAGAACTTCCAGAAGCAGACAAGGAATCATTACTTGTAATAGATGCAACAACAGGACAAAATGCAATAGAACAAGTAAAAGCATTTAAAGAAGTAAGCAATATAACTGGACTAGTACTTACAAAACTTGACGGAACAGCAAAAGGTGGAGTAGTTGTAGGAATAGTACATGAAAATAAAATACCAGTAAAATTTATAGGAGTTGGAGAACAAGTTGACGACATGGAGGTGTTTAACTCTAGAGATTTTACACAAGCCATTATCTAAACATAAAAGGAGGAATTAAATTGGCAGAGGAAGAAAAAAATATAGAACAAACAAAAGAACAAGTACGGAACAAAGAAAAAAGTTAGAACTAGAACAATCCTAGTATTTATAGCACTAATAATATTCTTGCTTAGCCTTTTTATAAATTGCAGAGCTGAATATCTAGAATTGCTAGAAATAGGAGAAAATTATACAGAAGTATTTTATCAAAATATAAAATATAAAATAGCAATAGGCATTACAAATTTTGTATTTATATTTATTTTAATATGTATAACAAACTCTTTTATAAAAAAAGGACTAAAAAAGTTTTTTGAAGAAGAAAAAATAGAAATGCCAAAACTTCCAAATAAGTCATTAGCTTTGATAATTTCATTGATTATAGCTATGATAACTCCAAATCTATTTTTAGAAAAACTAATATTATTTAGAAATAGTGCACAATTTGGAATACCAGATCCAATATTTAATATGGATATAGGATTTTATATGACACGGAGCACCACTAATAGGACTAGTATTATATTATCTTTTAGCAGTAACTGTAATTTTAACAATATATGTTGCAGTCTATTATATAATAACATTTAATGTATATTTTGATGGAATAGACGGACAAACATTAAAAAATAATATGTTTATAAAACATCTGTTATTTAATGTAATGGTTGTAACAGTTATAATAGCAGGAATAATGTTATTCCATACACAAAATATTGTATTAGATAATTTTATAACAATAAATGATCAGGAAAACACTTCGATAGTTGGCGCAGGCGTAATAGAAAGTACAGTAAAGTTATGGGGATATAGAATTTTAGCAGTTGTAATTATAATATCTGTATTTGCAGCAATTAAATATTTTAAAAAGAGTAGCACAAAAAATGTAATTAAATCATTGTCAGTAGTTCCAGTGTATTTAGTAGGGCTATTCTTAGTAATGGTTGGATATAAAATATTTTTCATAAATGGAAGTGAACTGGATAAAGAAAAATCATATATATCGGCTAATATCGATTATACGAAAACAGCATATAATTTGAAAATAGATGAAATGGAATTAGAAAATACAGCAACAATAACAAGAGAAGAGGCTGAAACGAACAGAGAAGTAATAAATAATATACCAGTTGTAACAGAACAAGTTGTACTAAATAATTTAAGACAAACACAAACAAGTACAGGATATTATACTTATGGAAGTGCCAAAGCATCTTTATATAAAGATAAATTAACATATATAGCAGCAAGGGAAATAAGTAGCATTAACACTACATATAATAGCAAAGCAGATGAATACACGCATGGATATGGAGCAATACTTGTATCTGCTAATGAAACAGACGATAATGGAAATATAACATATATATCAAAAGAATTTGAAAGCAAGGATATAAAAGAGCCTAGAATATATTATGGAACAGAAACAAATAGTATAATAGTAACCTCAGACAAAAATGCAGAATTTGACTATCCTAAATCAACTACACAAAATGTAACAAATAATTATAAAGGAGAGCGGAGGAATTTCGTTAAATCTAATAGACAAAATAGCACTTGCAATAAAAGAAAAAAAATTAGGAATATTAACTTCAAATTCTGACAGTAAAATATTATTAAATAGAAATATATTAGCTAGAGCTAAAAAGGTAATGCCATATTTAATATATGACGAAAATCCATATATAGTAATTGGAGATAATGGAAAATTATATTGGGTAGTAGATGCTTATACTGTATCAAATGAATACCCATATTCTCAGAGAACAAAAATAACTTATGAAAATGGAACAAAAGAAATAAATTATATAAGAAATTCTGTAAAAGTAATAGTAGATGCATATAATGGAGAAATAGACTTTTATATAACAGATAAAACAGATCCATTAGTGATGGTATATAATAATATGTATAAAGGACTGTTCAAAGAACAAAATGAAATACCAGAAGGAATAGCAAAGCATTTTACATATTCAGAATATTTATATAATATACAAGCAGAAATACTAAAAATGTATCATGATGTGTCAGCAGATGTACTATATAGAGGAAATGATGTATGGCAAATTGCCTCATATTCAAATCAAATCACAACAACAGCATCAACACAAATGAATCCAGTATATACTTTAGTAAAAACAGTGGATTCAGAAGAAAGCAAATTGGGATTAGTTGTGGCATACAATTTAGCTAAAAAAGAAAGTATGAACGCATATCTTGTGGGGACAGTAGAAAATGGAGTAAATAAATTATCATTATATAAATTCCCAAGTGACAGTAGTGTCGTAGGACCAATACAATTAGATAGTTTAATAGGACAAGACGAAACTATATCAAAGGAAATATCAAGTTTGAATGTTACAGGAACAAAAATTACAAAGGAAATAATAGTAGCTCCAATAGATAATACTTTACTATATGTAATACCAATATATCAAACGTCGTTAAATGAAAAAAATAGTGTACCAGTATTAAAAAAGGTAGTAGTAGCCTCAGGGAACAAGATAGCAATAGGAAGTAATTTTAGTGAGGCATTAGAAAATTTGTTATCAACTGATTATGCAGTAAGTATTGATGTAGAAGATACAAGCACAATAGAGGGAGTGCTACAATTAATAATAAAAGCAAATAATAACTTAACTGAATCAAATGCAGCAAATGATTGGACTCAAATGGGAAGAGATATAGAAGAACTTCAAAGACTAGTAAGACAATTAGAGACCTTAAAAAAAGCAGAGGATGCTAAGAATGACATTGGTGGAACAGGAGAAAATACAAATACAGTACAAAATATAAATGTAATGCAAGATAATAATGTGATAGTACAATAAAAAAGTGGCGAATGCCACTTTTTTATTGACAATTCTTATTATTTATGTAAAAATGTTTTTTCAACATAAAGTTTACTTGCAAAAGACTGAGCAGCACTTTTAAGCAAAGACTGTTCAAAAATTGAGTTTTCAGGAAGAGTATATTCGACCCCTTCAAAAGTATAAAGAATAGCTTTTTCCAAAGCATCACAAAACATATTGTATGCTGTGTTAATTCTAGCGGTTTTTGTTGCTAGGGTAATAAGTTCAGAAATATCATTTATGCTATAAATTTGTTTCAAAATACAAATAACTAAAAGAGTAGCTATGTGGATTCTGTTATATTTTTTCTTTTTAGGTGGTTTAATAAGACCTTGCTTTACATAGTTATTAATCATAGTTTTAGTAATAATAGTTTCCTCTTTATTACCAATACAATTCTTTAAATATTTTTCCAAAATATTAACAGTCTGATCCAAATATAAATCAAATTTTGGAAGTTCAGACCATCTAGGCATATGAAAATTGGTTATAGTAGTGGGTTTTGTCATAATATACCTCTCTTTTAAAATAATGCAATAATTATATCACATATTAACATAAAATGCAAATTACTTTTTTTCGTATTGAACATCTTTAAATAATGAGTCAAAAAAGAACTCATATAGCTCAATATTAAATGCTTCGCAAATATGAAGTAGAGTATCTATTTTTATCAATTCAATTTCTCCATTCATAAAATCATGCAATGTATTAGAAATCCCAGCTAAATTAGTAAGAGCGTTAATAGATTTTATATTATTTTTTTTCATTAAATCAAGAATTCTTTTTCTAATTGCATCAGATAACTGCATACTATAGAATCTCCTTTATTTTCATCAATTTATAAAAAGTATACCAAAGGTAAATTAAAAATGTTTCGCTCACAACCGAGAAAAAATAAAACAATATTTTTTAATAAATAGCAACATATAACAATTATTTGCGATAATTAAAAAACAAAAAAATCGGTAAAAACCGAAAAAATTATAAAAAAGATATTGATTTTTATTCTAATAAATGCTAGAATAAAATCGAATTTCGGTTATAACCGAAAAACTCTCTTTATGGTTGGATGCCAAGGTAGTTTTGGTTTTGTTTGGTTTTGGCTTTGACTATTTTGGTTTCTAACCATAAG
>CANPOS010000055.1 GCA_947575745.1 uncultured Clostridium sp. | reverse complement strand
TTATCTTAATCCTCAGCTTTGCTAGTATTAAGATTTTTGGATTTATATGAGTGGAATATCTTTTTGTTTTATGATAGAATCATCTCAACAAATAGACTAACTATATGAATGTCAATAGGTTTTAATAAAAAACTTTGTATATTTTTCATTTAAGAACTAAAAGAAACTTTGAATCAATTTGTTGAAATTTATATAAAAATGTGATAAATTATAGATATTATCCTATTAAACATAGGTTGTATATATTTTGGGGACAAATATTTGAATAACATTAATATCATCAATAGGAGAGTGAATTTTATGAAAAAGCAAAAAAATCCTGAAGAAAAGAAAATTCGGAAAATAGCTTTAAAAATGACAGCGACTTTTGTGACATTGAGTGTTATTATTGAGGTGTTGATTTGTGTAATTATATTGTCTGTGACAAGATTAGCTTTTGAAACAGTGCCAATATGCATTGGAATTGTGTGCTTTGATATTGTATTAGCATTTGCAGGGTATTTTGATTTTAAAAGCGAAATTATTGAATGGCAAAAAAACGATAAAGAGAATGGAAACACTAAATAGCCCACAGAAGCATGAAAAGGAGATTTTCGATTGAATTTTTTCTTTTTATGCTTTTTATTTAATACTTTATAGAATTGTTATGAATTAAAGAAAAAATCTAGAGCACAACAAATAAGCACTTATAGAAATGCTTTAAAAAACTATGAAATTATTAATGTTAAGCTACTTTACTAGATTCATACTTCGAGTTTGTCTTTAATAAATAATAAATAACACGCACTAATTTTTTGGCGACATGACCTAATGTAACTCTGTAGTGCTTGCCTTCAGATAATTTTTTATCTTTGAAATTATTAAAGGTTGAATCATTCATACAAACCATTCTAGTAGCATTTATTAAAGCAAAACGTAAGTATTTAGAACCACACTTTACCATAACAGAATGAGTTGAAAAGAATTTACCAGATTGATATATTGAAGGATCTAGCCTAGCAAAAGTCAATAATTTGGCAGGAGAATCAAATTTTGATATATCTCCAATTTCAGCAATAATAGTACCAGCTAATTTAAAAGAAATACCAGGAATTGATAAAATAGGAGTATCTATTTCTTTAATTCTTTTATCAAGTTCATCAATTTGATTTTGTAAAAATTGAATAATGCTAATGGTTTGTTTCAATTCAAATGAAACAGAATTGCTATTTAATCCGATTGATTTTTTTGCTAATTCTCTAATTTCAATAGCTTTATCCCTGTCAAATTTTTTATTTGAATTGTCATATAAAAGATGTTTTGAATTTTGAATTTTCTTTCACTAAACGAAATCTATGTCTAGTTAGTGACTTTAATTCAGAAATATGATATGATACTGGTATGTAGGGTTTTAAGTTATCTGAAATAAGCATTGTAGCAATAATGTGAGCATCTAACTTATCTGTTTTAGTCTTTCTAAGGCTTTGACCTTTTACGTAAAGATTAGTTTGTAATGGATTAATAAGATAGATATTAAATCCCTTTTCAGTAAGAAAGTTTAGAATATTATTACTATAATGACCAGTAGCTTCAAGCTCTACTTTAATATTGCTTAATGAAGTAGAGAATTGCATTAAAGAATTGTAGAGAGTTTTAAAACCATCTGAATTGTTTGTTATGGTTAATTTTTCAATTAATATTTCGCCATCAGAATTCATAGCGAAACAATCGTGTTTGTCTTTTGCAACATCGATTCCAACATAAAGCATAATAAAAACTCCTTTACAAAATATTTTAGACAATGTGTTCCACGAAATGCTTGTCGAAAGTAAACTCGTTCAATATTAAACGTCAAGCGTTATCTAACTAATTAACAATTAAATAAACATCTGTGGTTAGAGTCTATTATTGTAATCGTCAAAGCAATAGTAATTTGCACTAATCCACAGTGTCTATGTAGATATTATACAATGGATTTAAGAATAAAAAAATATATAATGGACTACATGTTCACTATACGAGTAATTTGTCGCTGAGGTATTAGAAACTAAAAAATCTAATATCTCTATATTTTTAAATTTTTTAGAAAAGTTGTAACCTTTTTTGAGAAAATGTTACTATGTATATGAAAGTTAGCTAACAAAATAAAAAGGAGATTTAGGTCTAAATTGAAAAAAGAAATTTTAAATGATTATCTAATAAATGGAAAACTGAATATAGACAGAATACTAGATGATTTTTATAACTATGTTTATATAATAGTAAAAAATGGAGTCAGTGTATCTATGACAGATGAAGATACAGAAGAAATAATATCAGATGTATTTGTGGCTATATGGAAAAATAGCAGTAATTTATTAAAAACAATAGAAATAAAACCATATCTGACAGGAACAGCTAAAAATATGATAAGAAATAAGTATAGAAATACAGAATTAAATTTTTCTATATCAGAATATGAAGAAAATTTAGTTGATACTTGCAATATTGAAAAAATCGCAGAAGAAAATGAACAGAATAAAGTTGTGTTAGATACTTTAAAGGCAGTAAAACCAAAGGAATATGAAATATTTATAATGTTTTATTATGAATCGAAATCAGTAAAAGAAATAGCAAAAGTATTAAATTTATCTACAAGCAATGTTAAGACTATACTTCATAGAGTTAGGAAAGCCATTAAAAGAAATTTAGAAGATGGAGGTTATAGCTATGGAAAATAATGATTTAAAAGAGAAAATACGAAAGAATGTGAAAGAAAGAATAGCTGTATCAAACATCAGAGAGGAGTTTGATATGAAAAATAAAAAAAGTAGAAAAATAATTTATGGAATAACTTCGAGTGCAGCAGTATTCATACTAGGATTTGGAATTATGATAGGTACAAATACATTTAATAATAATCAAGTACAAAATAATACTTATGGAATTTCGGACTTTAACAAAAATAAAGAAGAAACATTAAAAACAGAATTAAATATTTATAAAGTAGCAAGTTTAACAAGTGCAGATATGGATGTAAAAATTGAACATTATAACTCAAAATTACCAGAGTACATTTGGCAAGAGATATTAGAAGAATTTAAAGAATATATGGGAATTAGTAAAAATGAATTTGAAGCCAAAATTACAGATAAGTTTACTCAAACTAATTTCTATACTGTAAAAATACCAGGATATAAAAATGCCAACTTATCTGATGAATATAAAAAACACGATTATGTATTTGAATATAAAACAGAAAATGATGGAGAAATTAGAATAGCACTTTGTAAAGAAGAAGAACCTTTGAGAGATTGCTTTTTTGAATTTAAAGGTAAAAAATCGAAAATAGGTAATACTGAATTAGAGATATCACAATATAATAACAATTATATGGTTACTTTTGAATTTAACAATATTAATTATGATATAGAAACAGAGAATATAACAGAAAATGAATTATCAGAATTATTACAGTCAATACTTACAGAAAATACCAATAAAAATATACCTGTAGAAGATAAAGATGTAGATATAAAAGAACAATCAAACGAAAATGTAAATGCAGTGTATCCAGATTATTATGCAGGAAAATATATAGATAATAATGGAAACAATGTAATATTACTTTGTGAAGATAATGAATCAAATAGAAAAGAAATTTGCAAATTTTTAGGAATAACAGAAAGTAAAACAACATTCAAAATGGCAAAGTATTCATATAATTATTTAGAGGAATTACAAAATAAAATAAGTCAAAAAATGATTAATAAAGAAATTACATTCATAACAACATCTGTTATTATGGATATAACTAATAATATAAAAGTTACTGTTACTAGCAATAAGGATGAAGATTTGAAAAGATTAAAAGAATTAGATACAATAGGTGGAGCTATTGAAATACAATATAATGAAAATGGTATGTCGAAAATTGAGTTGTTAGTAGAAAAAGAATAAGTTAGAAGAAGAATAGAAACAACAAACTATTCTTCTTTTTATGTTAGGAGGAAAGAATATTTGAAAGAGTTATTTATCAATGAAGTAATTAGTAAAGCAAATTACTTTTTAGATGATAACCAAAGAATAAAATTAAAAGAAATACTGAAAGAGATATGTTTAAATTATCAAATTACAATAATAGAACAAACTAAGAAACAAGAAATACAAAAGAATAATACAGATATATTAAATAAATTTATATCATCTAAGGAAATTGAGGGGTGTTCAACTAGAACTTTAAATTAATATAAAGATAATTTAAGCAAAATGTTAGATACAACAAATCTTCCAATAGATGAAATTACTACTGAAATATTAAGGAATTATTTGGCTAATTATAAAAACAATTCAAATGCAGGTATGGTAACAATAGACAATATAAGAAGGACATTATCAAGTTTCTTTGCTTGGTTAGAAAATGAAGATTATATTGTTAAAAGTCCAGTTAGAAGGATTCATAAAGTGAAAGCAACTAAAAAAGTTAAAGAAACATTTACAGATGAGAATTTAGAAAAGTTAAGAGATACTTGCTCAAATGTGAGAGATTTAGCAATATTAGAACTATTAATATCAACTGGTATGAGAGTTGGAGAATTAACTAGATTAAATATATCAGATATGAACTTTCAAGAAAGAAGTTGTGTTGTTTTAGGTAAAGATAATAGTGAAAGAGAAGTGTATTTTAGTGCAAAAAGTAAAATGTATATGAAGAAATATTTGGAAACAAGAACAGACAACAGCGAAGCATTGTTTGTATCACTTATAAAACCTTATAACAGATTAGGAATATCAGGAATTGAAATTGCTATAAGAAATTTAGGAAAAGAAGCAAATATAAATAAAGTACATCCACATAAATTCAGAAGAACAATGGCAACTATGGCTATTGATAAAGGTATGCCAGTTGAACAAGTACAAAAATTACTAGGACATATTAAGATAGATACAACAATGGAATATGCAATGGTAAATCAAAATAATGTAAAAAATTCACATAGAAAATATGTAACATAGATTTAACTAAAAATATTGACATTTCAATTATTTTATTATAAAATACAAACAATAGTTTGAATATTAAAAGGAGAAAATTAAGCAATGAGGAATTTTATATGAGTTTTGAAAGTGATTTCGGTCAAAGAATATTTAATATGATAAAGGAGTTTGAGATAATTGCTATTCATGCGAATAGAATATATAATATAGAAAGTATCTATAATAAAGGATTACTTATCCCATCTAAATCCAAGAGATTAATTGATATAATACTAAAACCAATATATACTGAAATAAATGTTGAAAGTTCACAAAAAATATATGAAAAATTGATTGAACAAATTAAAATAGATAATAAATATAGTGAATTATGTTTTGTTGTAGGTAGTATAAGCGATATAACAATGCAAAATGATTTTTGGATGTTAGAAGAATATGGTGGAGAATTATTACAAGATGTATTTACAAAATTAGGAATGAGAGATTTTTATAACAAACGAATTTCTAAAATAGGACAAGCTTATGCAATAACATTTTATATTAAAATGAAGAACATAAAAAAAGAATATTTAAATAGAATAATGGAAGTAATGCTAGAAAAGATAGTATTATCAAAGAACAATAATGTATGGCTAGAATGCAAGACTACACTTAATGTGCCTGCAAGCAATATTATAGGTACAACTAAAATATTAGTAGAGGAGAATCGAAAATTTGAATAATATAGAAAATTTAAAAGATTTAATCATATATCAAAGTCAAAATAACGAAAATATATCTGTTGAAGTTTTGTATGATGAAGAAGATTTTTGGCTAACGCAAAAGTCAATGTCAAAATTATTCAATGTAGCAGAAAATAATATAACATATCATTTACAAAATATCTTTAAAACAAAAGAATTAGAGCAAGATTCAGTTACTCAAAAAATTAGAGTAACTGCTTCAGATGGGAAAAAATATAATACAAATTTTTACAGTTTAGATGCCATTATAGCAGTTGGTTATAGAGTAAATTCAAAAGAAGCAACAGATTTCAGAATTTGGTCAACAAAAACTTTAAAAGAATATATAAAAAAAGGATTTGTTGTTAATAGTGAAATGCTAAAAAATGGACCAAAATTTGGAAAAGATTATTTCGATGAATTATTAGTTAAGATAAAAGAAATTAGAGCAAGTGAAAGAAGATTTTATCAAAAAATAACTGATATATACAAGGAATGTAGTTTTGATTATGATAAAAATAGTGAAATCACACAAGAATTTTACAAGAATGTTCAAAATAAGTTACACTTTGCAATAACAGGTATGACAGCACCTGAAATAATTTATAATAGAGTTGATAGCAAAAAAGAAAATATGGGATTAACAACTTGGAAAAATGCACCAGAGGGAAAAATACTTGAAACAGATGTAACAATAGCTAAAAACTATCTTTCACAAGAAGAAATTACAGAATTAAATAATTTAGTATCAATGTACATTGACTATGCAGAAAGACAAGTAAAATTAGGAAAGATTATATCTATGCAAGAATGGAAGGAAAAATTAGAAGTATTCTTAAAAATCAACGAATAAAAGATAATGGGAAAATAAAAAGAGAAATAGCAGACAAGTTGGCTTTAGATGAATATAAAAAATATAGAGTTATACAAGATAAAAACTATATTTCAGACTTTGATGAGTTAGTAACTGAAACGAAAAATTTAGACAACATCTAAGCGACAACTTACAATTTTTATAACTCTACTAATCGTTGTTTTCCTCACTCAACGATTAGTATGTTTACTTTTATATATAAAGATTTTACAATAATATTAAAGGAGGGCAAGGTATGGAACAAACAAAGGTAGGAAAATTCATTGCTGAATGTAGAAAAAATAAAAAGATGACACAAGCAGAACTTGCAGAAAAGCTAAATATTACAGATAGAGCAATATCAAAGTGGGAAACAGGAAAGGGTATGCCTGATTCTTCTATAATGCTTGAACTATGTAATGAACTTGATATTAGTGTAAATGAATTATTAAGTGGGGAGGTTATTAAAATGGAAACTTATAATCAAAAAGCAGAAGAAAACTTATTGGAGATGAAAAAACAAATTGAGAAAATGAGAAAAAAATTTAGTATAATTTCTTACATATTTGGTACAATTACAATTTTAATGTTTATAGGAAATATAATATTAAATTCTATTTATCGTGATAGTTGGGATAATTCATTATATCGTGCATTGGGATTGATAATTAGTTTTATAGCTTGTATGTTTTGGTTTGGAGCAAGTGTTTTAAATTTTAAAGATAAAAATGAATAATAAATTACAATAAGTAGAGGAGATTCAAAAATGATAAATATTTTAGTTCACGGACTAGGGCAAGATGCAAAAAGTTGGAATGAAATTAAAAATCAATTAAATAATAATGGAATAAATGTAGAAACACCAAATCTATTTTCTATTGTAAAGAATTATCAAGTAAATTATGACAATATGTATAAAACATTTGCTGATTATTGTAACAGTTTTAACGAGAAAATAAACCTAGTAGGGCTTTCTTTAGGTGGAGTATTAGCCATTGATTATATAACAGAATTTCCAGAAAAAATAAATTCAATAATCCTTATAGGGACACCATACGAAATACCAAAAACCATATTTACTATACAAAATATTATTTACAAATTCATGCCTAAAAGGATATTTGAAAAGATGGGTTGTTCTAAAAGAGATATGATTAGTTTACTAGATTCAATGAAAAATTTATCTATTCCAGACAAAGCACCAAATATAAAAAGTAATACACTAATTATATGTGGAGAAAAGGAAAAAGATAATATAAATATGAAAAGTGCAAAACAACTGAATAAGGTTATACAAAATAGTAAATTTAAGATTATAGAAAATGCAGGACACGAAGTAAATATTGATAATCCAATAAAACTAGCTAGTATAATTTATGATTTTTGGAAAGACAATGAAAAAGATATAAAGTAATACAAATTACAAGTTTGTAGTTACTTAAAATAATAGTAAGTTATCATTGAGATGAAATAGTAATGTGAAAGTGAGATGAAATTATGAATAATGAAGTAACCAAAGTTATTGAAAAATTTAAAGAAGTAAAAAATATATTAAAAAATTTTTCTAATAAAGATGAAGCGATAGAATACCTTGTTAATGAAACAAAACTATCAAAAGAAGACTGTTCTACTGCATACGATATTATTATGAAAATTGAATCTATCGAGGAGGAATAATATTATGACTGAAAAAGAAAAAATGTTAGCAGGAGAATTATATGATGCTAACTATAATGAAAATCTAATAAAAGAAAGATATTTGGCAAAAGATAAATGTTATGATTATAACCAATTAAGACCATCAAACAATGAAGAAAAAGAAAATATTATAAAAGAAATTTTTGGAAAGACGGGAAATGTCTTTACTATTGAACAACCTTTTATGTGTGATTATGGATACAATATAGAAATTGGAGAAAACTTTTATGCTAATCATAACTTAATTATATTGGATGGAAGTAAAGTTCAATTTGGAGATAATGTTTTTATTGCACCAAATTGTAGCTTTTATACAGCAGGGCATCCACTAGATGCAGAAAGAAGAAATAAAGGATTAGAATATGCAAAACCAATAAAAGTAGGAAATAATGTATGGATTGGTGGAAATGTTATTGTACTTCCAGGGGTAACTATTGGAGATAATACTGTAATAGGTGCAGGAAGTGTTGTAAATAAAGATATACCATCAAATGTTGTAGCAGTCGGAAATCCTTGTAAAGTAATAAAACAATTATAATAAAAACTTACAATTTATAAAGCAGAGAATATCTGCTTTTTTTGTGCGAATAAAAAAATTTTTTTGTTAAAATATTGACAACTGTTATATAGTGTTATATTATACATATAACAGTTGAGGAGAAAATATGAAAATTATTATTAGCAATAGCAGTTCAATCCCTATTTATCAACAGATTAAGAATGCAATTATAGGTCAAATTGTGAATGGAGAGCTACAAGAAGATGAAAAAATACCTTCTATTCGATCATTAGCACAGGATATAAGAATAAGTGTTATGACAATAAAAAAAGCTTATGATGAATTAGAACAAGAAGGATATATAATAACAAGACAAGGAAAAGGTAGTCATGTAGCACCAAAAAATATAGAACTTGCAAAAGAACAGGCTCAAAAAGATATAGAAATGTATATAGAAAAAATTGTTGATATTTCTAATAGATTTGAGATAGATGAGAATGATGTGATTGAAATGTTTAAAATGCTTTATAGGGAGGAAATGTAATGGAAAATATTATAGAAATTAAAAATTTGAAAAAGAAATATGATGACAAATTTGAATTAGGCGAAATTGATATAAAAATACCCAAAGGAGTTATTGTAGGTCTTATTGGAGAAAATGGAGCAGGAAAAACAACTCTAATAAAATCAATGCTAAATATTATAAAGATTGATAGTGGAGAAATAAGAATATTTGGAAAAGACTATAAGAAAGAAGAAATAGCTATAAAAGAAGATATAGGTGTAGTTTTAGATAATATGTTTTTTCCAGAATTATTA
>CANPOS010000054.1 GCA_947575745.1 uncultured Clostridium sp. | reverse complement strand
AGCTAGAAGCTTTCTGGTTCCCCCAGCATAGCTGGGGGTTTTCTCCTTAAGTTAAGAATAACCTAGAATCTAATTAAGGATTCTAGGTATTTTTATTATTTGAGCCAAAAGTATTGATAAATTTAAAATCTTATGTTAAAGTAAAGACAATAAATCGAGTTATATAAGAGCTTGAAATAAAGTGTGCTATTTTTTCGCATACCTGTTTCGTAATCGCTCCAATTTATAGCAACTTACGAACTTATAAAGGTTTTCGTGAGTTGTTTTATTTTGAATCTCAAAAAGGAAACCAATAAAAAATTTTGCTACATAACATATGTATAATACACTTATATAGAAAAATCACTCAATATTAATGATAATTACTTCTTAAGAAACTATAACTCAATTTGTATTAATTTTTATGTAATTCGTACGAATCTTTTATGTAATAGTCCTTTAGTATATCATTTTCTATTGAATAACAGCTATTATGTTAAGAAAACAAATCCTGTTTTAGATAAAATAGCTGTACATATAATAGTAAATATTTTTTGCACATTCAACACATTAATATTTTTTCACCATTTTTTAAATGTATAAAAGGTACAAATTACTTTTAATATAAGCCTTATTAATGAATTGTATATTATTCATAATAATTATTTACTCCTTATTATTCCATGAAATAATATAGTTCATAATTTAGGCATCATACTCTATTTCTGCCAAACTTTACTAATTTTTAAAACCATTATATAATTAATTATATAATGGTTTTAAAAGGGGGAATTTATATGTCTAAAAAATTTAAAATTTCACAATTAATAATTGATCATGAAAATCCATATTACAGAGATGATGAAAAACTTAAGCAAGATACTGAAAAGAAAATAAGAGAAGTCCAAAATGGAGATACAATAAGACATTTAACATGGATAGATAGTTCAAAAGACATAAAAAGTGTTACTACTCCTGATGGAAGGGAATTAACTCCAGAAGAGCTTTTCGATTTTGTTATAGGAAGCAACATAACAGATTTAGCAAAATCATCAAAATCTGGTGAAAATTTAGCTGATATAGCTATTGTCTTGGGTAATATTGGATTACCAACTACTAGAGAAAGAGCTATAAAAGCTTTTGAATTATATAAATTAGGACTTGTTAAAAAAATAATATTTACAGGTGGTATAAGTAAACAAAGAGATAAAAAAGGTTTTATGCACCCTGATTCTTTAGAAAGTTATATGAGTAATGAATCAGTCGATGGATTACAATGGGATGACCTTCCAGAAGCTGACTGGGGAGCTGAAACATTTGTTGAGAGTGTATTTGATACAGATTATCAAAAGCATTTATCAGAATTAACAGAAGAATTTCTTAAGAGCGTAGGAATAAATCCTGAAGATATCTTAACTGAATCAATGTCTTCGACTACACAAGAAAATGCTGAATTTTGCAAAAATATTTTTGATACACTCGAGGTAGAAACTGGTGATAGAATTAGAACAGCAATACTTGTAACAACTTGTACTCATGGTAATAGAGCTACAAGACAATTTAAAAAAGTCTTTGGAGATAAAATTGACTTAAAATGGTGTCCTTCTACTTTAGATTTAGAACAATATGACAGTTTAAAAGCCATTTTAAAAGCTCCAACCTTTGATGAAGAATCTTTTAGAGAAACACTGAAAAGACTTTATTGTACTACTCCTGCATTAGTACAAATGCTAAGAGAAGAAATTGGTCACAATAGAAATGTTTTTATTAGAGGAGAAATTGATGAGCCTACAATAACAACACTTGATAGAGAAAAAGAAGGATTTGAACACTAATTTTATATTAAAACTAGCAAATAATACAAATTGTATTATTTGCTAGTTTTTTGCATACCAATTCCTATGTCAAAGTCCCCCCTATCATTCCAGCATCATTTCCACATTTTGCTATTAAAATTTTAGGTGTACTTCTATTAAATGTAAGGTTTTCCTTGTTCATTTTATTTACTAGTTTATCCAATAAAATATCTTTATAATATACAAAACTTCCACCTATTGCTATTGCTTCTGGTTCAAATATATTAATATTACTAGTAAGTCCAATTTTCAAATTTTCAATAAATTCATCTATTATATCATTTATATTTGAATTATCATTCCTTATAATATTTTCCAATTCTTTGCCTGTAACTTCTTTAAGACTTTTTCTTTTTTTAATACTGTCTTTTAGTGCCTTCATTGAAGCATATGTTTCAAAACAACCTTTGTTTCCACATGTACACTGTTTCCCATCTTTTTCTATTATTACATGTCCAAGTTCAAATCCTGTTTGTACTTTAGATTTTAGCATTTTTCCATTTATAAATACAGCTCCGCCCTATTCCTGTACCTAAACATAAAAATATACAATCATCATAAGGAATTAAACTTCCATATTCCTTTTCGCAAAGTGCTGCACATTTAGCATCATTTCTAAGTATTATATTATTATAATTCAATCTTTCTTTCAATTTGTCCACTATCGGAAAATTATATAATCCCACATTTTCAGCCTTAACAATAATATTATTTTTATGAGTACCGTGGTGCTGCAATTCCAATTAATTCTATTTCACTTAACTTCATTTTTTCTTCTATTAATATATCATTAATGCTATTTACTATAACATTTTCTATTACTTCTTCTATATTATTTCTTTCTTCTTCGCTAAAATCTTTCTCTTTTTTATTTAAAATTTCTCCTTCTTCAATAAGTCCTATTGAAATATGACTTCCTCCTAAATCAATACCTATCCTCATTTTTATACTCCTTTTAATAGAATCTAAACAATATAAAATACTTTGTTCGGCAACTTTACCCTACATTCATATATGTAAATTTCAATTTTCCATTTGATTTCACTTCAAAATCTATTGTTAGTATTACCCCACAATCTGGATACTCTATAATCTCTGGATTTATTACGCTTTTTCTTGATTTATTTAATGTTTGAAGAGTTAACCTATATTTTCCTTTTTCTAATTTCCCATAAACTTTTGACCAATCTACTTCAATATTTACTATTCCATTTTCATCTATTTGATATTGTTCTTCACGAGGTAAATCACTTATTTTTTGAATTTCTCTCCAAAAAAGCTCATCATTTTCATTTATAATATATCTCATTTTTGAATAATCGTATTTATACTCATTATTGTCTGTTACTGTAAATACTAATTTCTCACTATCACTCTTACTTTTATCAATTTCAATACTTACATTTTCTTTTGAACTATATGCATCTAATATTATATCTCTAGGTATCTCTATATCACTTTTTTCCTTTTCAATTTCTATATTATCTATTATTGCATTATACTTATATTTACTTTCTTTATCCTTTTCATAATGGTAAGTTATTGTTACCTCTTGTTCTTTCTTTAAATCAAATTTATTATTTTCAAAAATATAGTGTATTGTAGAGTTATAATCTTTATCTGTTGTATTTTTTTCTGGTTCTAGTATAATTGGTTTTTCTAAAGTTGGCATTATATATGCACTTCCATTTTCTACTTTTACAACAACCCCACATGTCTTAAGTAATCCTGTTGGAGGTGTAAGACGATATAGATCATCTTGATAATTGTAAGTTCCTCCTAAATAACTAATTTCCCAATATTTCATAAATCCAAATGCTATTAATAACAAAATTCCTATTACTACTGATATAATTATAATAAATTTTTTTACACTAATATTTTTATTCATATATTTCTCCTCTAATTTTACATTTCTATCTTTGTTTTTATATAATCTACAATATCACTTAATTTCTTTTCTTCATACATCTTATTTATATCATCTATTTCAAGTATATCTCCACTTGTAAAATTATATAAATATTCAAAATCGAAATATAAAAATTCTGCTATACTTTCAAACCATTCTTTTATAGACTTACACACTTCTTGCTGTTCTTCTTCCTCCATTTGCCCTACTGTAATTAAATATATCTTTTTACCTCTAAGTTTCTCACTACTACAATATGGATTAAATCTATCAAATACATTTTTTAAAATTCCAGTTATTTGGTTCATGTATATTGGAGACATTATAATAATTTTGTCACATTCATCTATTTTCTCATAAATCTTATTCATGTCATCATTTAGAACACATTTATTATCAATATTTCTTGCACAAACATTACAACCTAAACAATTTTTAATATTCAAATCTTGCAGTGAATATAAAATATCCTCATCCTTCTTTATTTTTCTTAAGAAATTATAACTATTGTGTTTTCTATTACTTCCACTAATATATAAATTCATATTAGATTACCTCCTAATATTTTTTATTATATCAGTTATTATAATTATTTGTCTACTTAATTAATGATTTTAATAATTCTATTAATTCTTCTTGTGTAATATTAGATGTTTCTATATCAAAATTATAACCTTTATAATTAAATTCTGTCATATATAATTCATCATATTGATAAATCTCTAAAGTTATATCTTTTATCCTTGATACAGCACCTATATCCTCTAACATATAGTCTCTTAATGGCTTATTTGTATCTGAAAAAGCTATATTAATACTTCTATTAGTTTCAGTATTAATATATGAATATACATAATTTGCTAATTTATTATATTCTTTTGAGTTATCGCCTTTTATAAGCAACTTATATGCATCAAATTTATCTAAATCTTTTGGAACTACTATTCCTTCAAGTACTTTAAATGTTTCATTAGTAATATTTTCTGCTCTTGCATCTAACATTGCCATTCCTAGCATTTCTATTTTATTTATTATAATACTTACTTCTTGGTTTTCTACAATTGGTGGTTTATCATTTTCAATTATAATCTTTCTTGTATCTTGTCTTACTAATATAAAACTTATAATTAGCATTGCACATATAGGCAATGTTGCAAATTTTATTAGGTTTTTTCTTAATTTTGCTTTTTTATCCTTCTGCATTTTAATTATAATGCTATTATACATTTGTTCTTTATCAAATCTTTCGTCAAAAATCTCTTTTATTAATTTCTTTCTATCCATTTTAATTATCCTCACTTTCTAAATAAGTATTTAACTCTTTGAGTGTTCTATATAGATAATATTTTACATTAGATTCTGACAGTTTTAATTCTTTAGATATTTCTTTTATAGTTAATTCTAATTTGAAATATAAAAAAAATATTTTAGAAACTATTACCTTTTTCTTTTTTAGAAATTCCCATACATATTCTGCATCATATTTAGTAATAATTGCTTCTTCAATATCTATATCCCCTTGAATAGAGTCTATTGCCTCTATTTCTTCTTTTTCTGAAAATAAAGAAACAACTTTATTTTTGTAATGAAGTCTATAATAGTCCTTTACTTTGTGATTTGCTATTCCAATTATGTATGGTGTTGTAATATCTCTATTATGAGCCAATTTCTTATACACTTCCAAATATACATTTTGAATAATATCTTGTATATCCTCTATACTAGAACATTTACAAACTATATACTTTAAAATATCGTTATATGTTTCATCATATAACTTATTAAATGATTTTAAGATATCTTGATTAACCATTTTAACCTCCTTTACTTTATATGTCGTAAAAAATATATAAAAAGTTTAATAATATACAACAAAAACGCAAACTTTTTTTATTTGCGTTTTTCCTATATATTAATATTCTGTATGCCAGTTTAATATAAAAAATAGTATAAATACAATAATCGCTAATATTAAAGCTATTCTTTTTCTCTTATTTTCTCCTTGCTTACAATTTTAACTAAATAGTATCATAAAATCAATTAACTATCAAGTAAGTGCTTTTATAAACTCTATGCATACTGATACTTTTTCTTATTTATAACCAAAAATATGTAGCTGACAATTAGTGCCAGTATTTCTGCAAATAATACTGAAACCCATATTCCGTCTAATCCCCATATTAAAGGTAATCCAAATATCATAATTATTTGGAACACTAGAGTTCTTAAAAATGATATTACTGCTGAAACTACCCCATTGTTTAGTGCTGTAAAGAATGATGAGCTAAATATATTAAATCCACTAATTATATATGATAATGAGAATAGCCTTATTGCTCTTGTTGTTAGTTCCAATAGTTCAGCATCATAACTTACAAATATTGTAGCTAAAAACTTTGATATTATTTCTGATATTATAGTCATAGTAACAGAGGTTATTGCTATTAGTTTTAAACTTTTCTTAAGTAAGTTCTTTAATTCATCTGTATTTTCTGCTCCGTAATGATACCCTATAATTGGTGCTGTTCCCGTTGAATAGCCTAAATATGTTCCAGTAAATATAAAGCTTACATACATTATAATTCCATATGCCACCACTCCGTCTGAACCTATATACTTCATAAGTTGCATATTAAATAACATGTTTACAAGTGACATTGATAAATTTGTTAGCATTTCAGAAGAACCGTTTGCACATGCTTTTAGTATTGGTTTTAGTTCAATTTTCGTTTTTACTAGTTTTAGATTTCTATTCTTTGCAAATATAAAATATATAAATGGAACAATAGCGCCCAAAAATTGACTTATTCCGTGTAGCCAGTGCCGCACCAAATACTCCTAATTTGAAAACATATATAAATAGAAAGTCTAAAAACATATTACTAAGTCCTGATACAATAGAAATTATTAAACCAAAAGTTGGCTTTTCTTCTACTATTAAAAAGCTTTGGAAAGCATTTTGCAATATAAATGGGATTAGGAAAAATGTCAATGTTTTTCCATATGTTATACATTCCCCAAGCATTGTATCATCTGCCCCAAGTAAAATTGATGCAGGCTTAACTAGCCATATTCCAACTACTGTAAGTATCAATCCTATAGCAACTAATAGATATATTAGCATTGAAAAGTATCTATTTGCCTTTTCTTTTTCTCCTTCTCCTATTGTTTTTGAAACTAGTGCACTTCCACCTGTTCCAATCATAAAACCTATTGAGCCAAATATCATTAATGCTGGCATTATTAGGTTTACTGCTGCAAAACTATCTGAACCCACACAATTTGATACAAATATTCCGTCTACTATTCCATATATAGATGTAAATATCATCATAACTATTGTTGGGATTGTAAATTTTATTAATTTTTTATATGTAAAGTGTTCTGATAATTGTATTTTCATACTATTCCTTTCCTTATTATACAAAAAACGCTCAATTATTTTTTCAAATAACCGAGCGCACTCGACATCTTTTCTGACAGAAGATTGATATAACAACCTTGGCATTGCGATGCACCTGTCCTCCGATGACTATATCTATTGAATTGTTATAACATTCTAATATGATTTTATTTTTTTGTCAACACTTTTTAGAAATTTCTTAAATTTAATGGCTAAAAAATATCTTGGAATTCTGATTTTTCCATAGTTATATCTACTTTACATGTAATTTTATCTTCCTTGTAGATTCTATTATTTCTTCTTAATAGGAATCCAAACTTCGCAGTAATATTTTTCATCATCTATGCCTTTTTTATAGTCTTTTGGATTAAAATAACATTCAATATTATAACCTTCTGCTATTTCATAATCATTTGAGTTAGGTAACCATTCTTTAAATATTTTTTGATTTATCTCTCTTATGCTTTCGCTTGCTTTTCCTATGCAAGGGAAAATGGCCCAAGTTAGTTTTGGTATTTCTATTATTTCAAAATCTTTTGGTATTTTTACTACAGCGTTATAATCATCTCCTATAACATAATCAAATAAATCACAGCCTAAAGTAGTATCAATATTAACTGAATATTTTGCGTTTATCTTACTAAATGCAGACTTCATAAAAAACTTTTTCCATAGTTTAGGTACATCTTGTTCAGCACTTTCGTATTTAAAGCTATCTTTTAAACCGATGACTTTAAAAGCTTCTTTTTCTTCAATTCTATACTCCATAGTATAACCACCGCTCAAAATTAAATTTACCCTTAATGGTGCGAAATCCTTAATTGTAGCACCATTATTACGAACTTTTGTAGGAGTAAATCTATGAAATCTTTTGAATGCTTTAGTAAAGCTGTCTTGAGAATCATAGCCATATTCCATTGCTATATCAATTATCTTTTTGTCTGTATTTAAAACTTCCTTACCTGCCATAGATAATCTTCTATTTTTAATATATTCTCCAACTCCATAACCACAAATAATTGAAAAATCCCCTTTGGAAATAAAATGATGAGATATAAGAATAGCTAGAAATATCCTCTATCTTTAAATCATTTGTTAAGTTATTTTCTATATATTCTATAGCTCTACTAATTGATTCAATCCAGTTCATTTTCTCTCCTCGTTCACAAATATATTTTACTTTAAAAGGTTTTACTTTGCCCGACATTTTTTGCTAACATTTGGCTTTGGTACTATAAATTCAACTATTCTCTCAATTATAAAATCGTAAAATGGTGCCGAATTATTTGTATTATCATATTTAAAATAATATACTCCCAATCTAATGACAACCCCAATAATTAGAAATATACAAAAGGAATGGTCTATATCAAATCCTAAAATATTTTTAATTTCTTCATAAGATAATTTATAACTGTCTTTCTTGTTTTCTTTTAAATATCTCCATAACAGCTCATATTTGCTCATTCCTAACACCTCTTGAAATTGTAATTTATCTTTCATCTAAAAACTTTGTATCTGTTCTATTTCTTTCTTCTAATTCTATTTGTTCATTTTCAGATTTTGTTTCAGTATTATAAAATGATTTGCTTTTCAAGTTTCTATTAGCAATAAGCTCGTTAATTGCTTTAACATATTGTTGAGGATTATTTATGCTAAAATCTCCATGATAATAATTAGGTAATACTTCAATTCTGCTTCCATTTATCTTTTTATGAATTATACTCGCTGATTTTTTCATTATTGCTCTTTCTTTATCTCCTACAACTACTAAAACTTTCGATTTTGTACTTGATAAAGAATCTTTAATTTCATATTTTGAGTTTGCTTCCATAAAAGCAATCATATCTTCCTTACTAATTTTACAAGTATCTCTATAATATTCACTAAATAAATCTTCTCTTATTTTTAAAGACTTAAATTGCATTTGTGAAAACCATTTCTTTGATATTAGCCCATAACTCATAGAAAAAGCTGGTCTAATCATTTTATATGTTGCTTTCATAGGAACTGCTAATGCACTCTCAATAATAGCACAATCACAAATATCATTTTTCCTTGATAAAATTTCTAAAAGAATCTGTCCTCCTAATGATAATCCTCCCATTAAGCGAATATGACCATTATAATTATTAGTTATATAATCTATAATTTCTTGTGCATTATCTTCTATGTTTGTAAAACTTCTATCACTATCTGAATGTCCATCTAATATTGGAATAACAATATGATAACTTTCTTGTAATTTTTCTGCTTCTTCTCTATAATTCCACCAAGAAAGACCACCACCATGTAATAACATTATTGTATCTTTATTATTATCTCCATATTCTTTAAAGTTCATTTATTATTCCCCCATTCCTAGTGATATATTGACTATCTAATTTTTGTCAAGCCCTTTTTTATAAATTTATTATATTAT
>CANPOS010000053.1 GCA_947575745.1 uncultured Clostridium sp. | reverse complement strand
AGTACATGTTTTAATTTGCTTGTGCATTCTTATTGTGGAATTACTAATATGCATATAACTGAAGAAAAGTATTTGTGTGAGTATAATAAAATAGATTTAAAAAACTTTCTAGAAAAAAATTTTGATAATATGAATAAATTTATGGAAAAAAACCATATAGATGAAAGAATAAATAAGGAAATTACAGACGGAATAATTAACTTATTAGTTCAGAAAGTGTAGGAATTTTGTGATAGATTTACATATGCACACAATATATTCTGACGGAGATAAAATTGTAGAAGAAGTATTAAAAATGTGTGAAGAGAAAAAATTAGAATATATTTCAATAACAGACCACGATACGTGCAAACAATATGAAGATGAAGCAATAAAGAATAATAAAATTTTTAGTGGTAAAATCATAAAAGGTGCAGAATTTCATGCAGTATTTCAAAATAGAAGTATTGAAATATTAGCATATAATATAAATACTAATATAATAAGTGAATGGAGTGAGCAATATTATTCAGAAGACAAATTAAAGAAAGAGCAAGAAATATTATATAAAAGATTGCTTAATATATGTGATAAACAAGGAATTATATATGGTGAAAACAATATAGTAAAACCAAAAAGAGTATCTGATTATGTGGAAGTGCAGATTTATAAAGAATTGATGAGACATAAAGAAAATTATAAAATATTAGGAGAATTAGCAGAGTCATTTAGTGTGTTTTTTAGAAAAGAATTAGCTAATCCAAAAAGCAAATATTTTACAAATTTTATAGAATTTAGACCAAAATATAAAGAAGTAATAGATACTATTCATAAAGCAGGAGGGAAGGCATTTTTGGCACATCCATTTGAGTACAAATTTGATGACACAATAGGGTTTATAAACGATTTAAGAAAAGAAGCAGAATTAGATGGAATAGAGTGCTTTCACCCATCATCAGAAGTAGATAATAAAAAAGATATTTTAGTAGAATATGCTAGGAAAAATAATTTGTATATTAGTGGTGGAAGTGATTATCACGGAGATAGAAAACCTGATATAAAAATAGGGATAGGTAGAGGAAGTTTAAATCTTTCTAAAGAGATGGTTGAAGAATGGATGAATAAGTAAAAAACAATTGACATTCTAATTCAATTCTAGTATAATAATTATAACAAAGGCAAGCAACCACAGAAGTGGCGTGTCGTTAGATTATAAAGTGAAAAATTAAAGTGCATCTCTAACGGTCAAGCAGAGATGTACTTTTTTTGCTGTCTAGTTGTCTTCTTGTGATAACTAAAGCTACAAATAATGCAATAACTAATACAGTAACAAGTGCAAGTTCAAATAGAAGTATGTATATGAAGAAAATATATATTTGTTCTAGCATACGCATCGCCCTCCTTTCGTTAGAAAACGACACACCACATCCTGCTTTGCTCACCTTGAATAATATTTTATAAAAAATATACGCAAAAGTCAATCAAATGTTCGTAAATTTTATAAAATTTTTAATTTAAATAATGTCGAAAAATTGCAATATTTTAAGTCTATATTTTGCATATTATTTGAAACAGTATTGAACAGCCGAAAGCTTACAAACAAGTGGTTTATAAGCAATATAAAAAAGCTAAAATGCGATATTATTTGAATCAATATATACAGTATCATTTTATGTCTAAAAAATTTTTGTAATAATTCAAAAAATAACTTTAATAATAATGAAAAAATCTAAAAATTTAATTCATATAGAGTTACAGTATAAGAAAATATGGAAAAACGATGATTTTTATGAGAGTACAAATTCCATACCTATGGAATTATTGTAATACATATACTGCAACACTTTGCTAGATGTTGTTCCATGTTTAAATGCGTGGAGGTAGGGTTCCATGCCATAAGGTATGGAAATCCTACCAAAGTTTTATTTCTTGTTAAACTAAAAATAAAATCCTAGAAATTTCCAATTTGTAAAGCACACTTAACTGTCGCATTTTGAAATATTTTTACAGAAATTTTTGCGACATTTTCGTAAATAAACAAATCTTAGAGTATCAGTGATTTGACAATTTTTATGCGACACCCCAGCGTGTGGAGGTAATGAGGCGATATCGTAAGATGTCGGATTCTTACCAACGGACAATTTCTTGGATAAAATTTTGAATTCATTTATGAACAGTAAAATGATAAATTAATTTTGATGAAGGTTAGTGTAAAATATATGCTAATCTATTTTTTATTTTATGTGATAAGATAAAAAACTACACTTTTATCATACTCAAAGCATTGAAATATAAGCAAATTTATAAATTTTGACGTGTTTATTGAAATAATATAAAAAGAGCAATAAAATAAGGTTAATAGCAGGTAGAAAGGCAAGTACATAGAATAGATTGGATAAAAAAGCAAATTATTAAGGAGAATAATTGCTAAATTTTTTTGAAAGGGGGATAGAATATACAAATCTAACTTGAATATTAATTAAAACAGAGGTGATAACTTTTTGTGTGAAAAGCAGATTGTATCTGAAAAACAAGTCAAGTTAGAGATTGAATTTATATTAAATAAAAAGTTATTTCAAAGTAAAGTCATAAATAGAGAAACTTATGAAGAAGTGCAAGAAGAATTGTTAAAGGAAATAAACAAAGAAATAGAAAGAGTTTAAAAAAGAATCAGCATCTTGCGTCGTTAAAATTTAGATAAAAAAGCCTCGACGTGCAAAAAGCACGCCTCCAGTTTTTTACTAAATTTTGCCTAGCAATATACTAATTCTTTTCCAAACTAAAATATGGATATAGAATTAATACAATGATATAATGATTGAACCAAAAAAGATACTTTTTATATCGTAGGGATTTCCGAGCCTAGGCGATGGAAAGCTCCATACGAGATAATTATGCGAATTTTAGATTTTCTTAGCGACTTAAGGAGCTATAGAAAATTTTAAATCCGTTTTTTAGAAAGGAGACCAAAATATGGATTTATATAATATGAGAAGAGAAATAACAAATGGCAAAAGCATATATGACCTACCACTAAAAGTTACATACTATGCGAGAGTATCAAGTGAGAAAGACGAGCAAAAGAATTCATTAAGTAATCAAGTATTTTATTTTGAAAACCATATAAAAGAAGTCTCTAACTGGACATATGTAGATGGATATGTAGATGAGGGTATAAGTGGTACGAGTGTAAATAAAAGAGATTCATTTAAAAGAATGATTGCAGATAGCAAAAAAGGAAAATTTGATTTAATACTTACAAAAGAAGTAACACGTTTTGCTAGAAACACACTAGACAGTATCTCTTATACCCAGAAGCTATTAGAAAACGGTGTAGGAGTACTTTTTGAATCAGATAGTATAAATACCATTATGCCAGATTCGGAGCTTAGACTCACAATTATGGCGAGTGTTGCCCAAGATGAAGTAAGAAAATTATCAGAAAGAGTGAAGTTTGGATTTAATAGGTCAATAGAAAAAAGACGAGTGCTTGGAAATAACAACATATTTGGATATAGAAAAGACAAAGGAAAGCTAGTTATTCATGAAGAAGAAGCAAAAATGATAAGGGAATTATTTGAAATATATAGCACACGGAGAAATGGGCTTTTATAGAATATCAGAATATTTTAAAGATAAAGGATACGTACGGGAAAAATGGAACACCAATATCTTCACAAAGCTTAAGAAGAATTATACGAAATCCAAAATACAAAGGATACTACAGAACAGGTACAGTCAAAGTAGTGGACTACAAATTACATAAGGCACAAAGGATGCCGAAAGAAGAATGGCAAGTATTTGAGTGCAAGGAAAACATACCTCAGATAGTTTCTGAAGAACTATGGGAAAAGTGCAATAAGCTATTAGAAAAGAAATCACAAAGCTGTTTAAATAAAGTTGAAAATAAAGAAGTATTTAAAAATAGATATACATTTAGTGGGTTAATATTTTGCAAAGAGCACCAAGACGAAGAATATATGCCAGGATTTAACAGAATATCAGGTGCAAAAAGGTCGAATAAACCAGCATGGGCATGTAGCAAATATATAACACACGGACTAAAAGAATGTGAAAGCCCAATCATTCAAGAAACAGAGTTAATAGAAATATTTAAAACTATATTAAATAAGTTCCTCCAAAACAAAGAAGAAATAATAGAAGATTTATTGAATAAATACAAGAAATTCAACCAAGTAAAAGATATAAAAAATGATATAGAAAATTTGGAAAATAAGATAAAAGAAGCGGAAAATAAAAAAGACAAATTACTAGAACTTACAATAAAGAATCTTGTAACAGATGAAGAATTTTACAAAAGAAATGAGGAATTAAACAAAGAAATAAAAAGATATAATGAGCAAATAAAAGAGCTAACAGAAGAAAAAGAAAATGTAACATCACTAGAAGAAAGTATGAAACAAATAAAAAATGCCTTAGAAAAAGAGATAGATATAAACGAAAACATAGAAGACTTAATCAAGCTATTAGTAGACAAAATATATGTATCAAAAGTAAATAATAACAGAAAGCATATAAAACTAGAAATATATTTTAAGATAGGGGAACCTATGACACTAGATGGTAACCTAAACAAACAAGCAAAGCAGGAGTACACAATATTCCCAATGGAGTATCATTCAAATAGCAATCAAAACAACAACGGTTCCACAAATGATACCGACTATCAAAGTAACAACCACAACATCTATCATTGTACCAGGAACAAATAGCAAACTAAGTATATTTTCTTCAAATAATGACATAGTAATTCCATGGAAAAATATAAAATGTATAGGAGAAGACATTATCCTAGTAGAAATACAATGAAAAATAAAAATTTTCTTCACAATATAGACACAAACATGAAGTAAAATATATAATATAATTGCAAAAAACAAGAAAGAAGGATAATTATATGAAAACTACTATACTTGTTGTAGATGATGAACAAAGAATGAGAACATTATTAAAAGACTTTTTGGCTAAAAAAGACTACACTGTAATAGAAGCAAAAGATGGAGAAGAAGCGTTAGAAATATTTGAAGAGAAACAAGAAATTATAAATCTAATTCTATTAGATGTTATGATGCCAAAATTAGATGGATGGTCTGTATTAAGACAAATAAGACAAAGCTCGAGAATTCCAATAATCATGCTTACAGCAAGAGGAGAAGAACAAGACGAGCTATTTGGGTTCGAGCTTGGAGTAGATGAATATATATCAAAACCATTTAGTCCGAAGATACTTGTTGCGAGGGTAGAAGCAATTTTAAAAAGGACAAGTCAAAACCAAAATAGAATTAATGACTATGGTGGAATAGAAATAGATGAAGATGGTAGAAGTGTTAAAGTAGATGGAAAAATAGTAGAAATGAGCTTAAGAGAATATGAATTACTAAAATATATGGTAGACAATATAGGAATTGCACTATCTAGGGACAAGATACTAAACAATGTTTGGAATTATGACTATTATGGAGACTCAAGAACAATAGATAGTCATGTAAAAAAAATAAGACACAAGCTAGGCAAAAAAGGGAAATATATAAAAACTATGAGAGGTGTAGGATACAAATTTGAAATCAAATAATAAAGAAGAAAAAAAGGGATTAAAAAGATTTGACACAATAAGAACGAAGCTATTTTTTACATTATGTATAACAATCACAATAATAATATCATTTCTTATAATAGTAAATAGTATCGTTTTGGAAAGTTATTATATGTATTCAAAGCAATCAGAATTAATGTCAGCATATAGAGCAATAAATGCCTATTATAATGGAACGAGTACTAGTCAAAATATAGAAATAGAACTAGAGAAACTCGCATTAAGTAATAACTTTGACATACTTATAAAAACAGAAAATAGTATAACTGCATCAAGTAGAGATTTTATCTCATCATTAACAGACGAATTTGATGGAACTAAGGCAGATGACAACCTTTTATATAATAGTGAAAACGTAAAAATAAAGAAAACTTTTGATAAAAAAACAGAGTTATCGTTTATACTTCTATCTGCGAACTTAGATAATGGCTATCAATTATACATAAGAGTTGCAACAATTTCAATACAAGAAAGTGTAGACATCGCAAATAAATTTTTAATGCTTATAGGATGTGTAACAATAGCTATAAGTGGGTTAATAGCATCAATGGTAGCAAGAAAATTTACATCACCAATAGAAGAATTAAATGATATAACAGAAAAGATAACAGAATTAGACTTTAGCCATAAATATGAAATAAATGACTCAGAAGACGAGATAAATAATCTAGGAAAAAATATAAACAACATGTCAGAAACATTAGAAAAAACAATAAACAGATTGAGAAGTTCAAATATAGAGCTAGAAAAAGACATAGAAGAAAAATCAAAAACAGATGAAATGAGAAAACAATTTATATCAGATGTATCACATGAATTAAAAACACCTATCGCATTGATACAAGGATATGCAGAAGGGTTAGTTGAAAATGTAACAGAAGATGAAGAAAGTAGAAAATTTTATGCAGAAGTAATATTAGATGAAGCAAACAAAATGGATGTGCTAGTAAAAAGATTATTAGAGCTTATGAAACTTGAATATGGAAAAATGACGTTTAATCTAACAAAATTCAATGTAAGTGAATTAATAAGCGAAGTGATAAGAAAAAATACAAAACTACTGGAAGAACAAAATATAAAGATAGAATTCGAAAACAAGCTAGTTAATGTAATTGGAGACGAATTCTATATGGAGCAGGTATTTAACAACTACTTTACAAACGCATTAAAAAATGTATCAAATGTAGAAGGAAGAAAAGAAATATGTATAACTTATCAAGAAAAAGAGGAAAAGCTTAGAATAAAAGTGTTTAACACAGGAGAGAATATAGCAGAAGAAAATCTAAACAGAATATGGAATAGATTTTACAAAGTAGATACATCAAGAAATAGAGAAAGTGGAGGAACAGGAATAGGATTATCATTAGTTAGAGCGATAATGCAAAATACAAACAATAAATATGGAGTAGAAAATAAAATAGATGGAGTAGAATTCTACTTTGAAATTGATTTAAGTAAGAGCTAATAAAATTTGCTCTACTTGTTAAAAAGTATAAAATGTGCTATACTAAAAATATCTAAAATAAAAAAGTAAAGGTGAAATATGATAGAAAAATTAGGAAACACTCTTATTATACTAATTTTAACAGCCGTAATTCGGATTAGCAGGATTATATATGTATAAAGTATATATAGAAGAAACAGTCTATGCTACAAATACTGTAGATAATGGCTCAGAAAATAAGGTTATTAATGGTGTTATAGAACAAACGATGATAAGCAGTAACCAAAGCACAAGTGTTGAGAGCTCTCAAAGTATAACTTTGAGCCCATCATCAGTAAGTGGAAATAATCCACAAATTAGTACGCCTTCAAATAGTCAATCAAATACTGGAATTACATACAAATATAATAATAAATATTACTATAATCAACTAGATAATTATGCTAAAGCAATATATGATGCAATAGCAAATAATATAGGTAACTTAAAATATGGAAATTATCAGATTAACATAGACTATGACTTTAGTAATTTACTTAGTCAGGAAAATGGAGAAAAAAGTTTAGACAATAGCTATAATGATGCAGTTAATGCCTTAAATTTAGACATACCAAGCATATTTTATATAGACTTTTCAAAAATGTCCCTTAATATAGAAACAACCACTAATATATTTGGGACAAAATATAAACTATATCTAGATGCAGGCAAAAATATAAACTACTATAATAGTTTGTTTACATCACAAGCACAAGTAGAAAGTGCTATATTACAAGTAGAAAATATAAAAAGTCAAATTTGCAATTTATCAAATGGAACAGAATATGAAAAGCTTAGAAAATCACATGATTGGTTAATAGAAAACATGGAATATGAAGCTTCAAGTGATAATAGAGGAAATGTATATGGAGCATTAATAGAGAAAAAAGCAGTATGTGAAGGATATGCAAGAGTATATAAATATGTATTAGATGAGCTAGGAATGAATAGTGTATTAATAACGGGAACTGCAACTAATTCAAAAGGGGTAACAGAAGATCATATGTGGAATTATGTACAAGTAGGAGGCTTATGGTATGCAGTAGATATTACTTGGGATGATCCAATTGTTCAAGGAGGAGGAAGAGTAAGTACAGCAATAAAACATAAATATTTTCTAATAGGAAGCGATGAATTATTTAAAACACATAAAGAAAAGAAAGTAATTTCAAAAAGTGAGAAGATATTTAATTTGCCATTATTAAATAGTTTTAAATATTAATAATATATAAAAAGAATAAAAATAGCAGAAAATGTTCATACTACTAAAAAATGGAAAAGTGAGGATTTATAGTATATGAATAAAAAAGCTATTTTTATTTTTGTTTTAATAATAATATTTTGCATATGTTTTTATATAGGATACATGGTACAAAAAAATAAAAAACAAAATGATATAATAAGAAACGATATGCTGTTAAATGAAATGGTAGATAATATAAATACTAATGATACAATAGAAACAGCTTCACAGGAAGAAAAGACTACACCAAATACGATATTAATACTAAAAAAATACTATACAGATTGTGGACATGCAATAGAAAATAGAGCAACTTTACCAGAAGAAATGGTAAATATGACAGAAAAAGAGATTAAGGAACAGTACGTAAATTGGGAAATAGAGAGATTCTCAAAAGAAGAAGTAATATTAACTAGAACTTTAGAAAGCTTTTGTGGAGAGCATTATTATGTAACAGAAGAAGATGGACACATAAGTATTTATGTAGAAGATGAAATGGGAAATAGAACGTTAAAAGAACAAGGACAACTTTCTTGTGAGTACCTCCCAGAAACAGATAGAATAAATCTAAAAAATGGAATTAATATTTATGGAACAGAAGAACTTAATAAAATGCTAGAAGATTTTGAAAGCTGACGTATTGACGTATGACGTAATAGGGACGGTTCGGTTTACGCCATTATTAAATTATAACTTCTTTTTAAGACAAAAAAATAAAATATGTTGACAATGATAAAAAGTAAATAGTATAATAACTATATATCTATCAAGAAACAAGACAAAAAGATAAAAAATGGAAAAACCAAAACCAATAACCAAAGAATACGTAATTCTTGTAAGAATATATATACAAGGCGTTGACGATTATTTGATATATAAAATTTAGGAGATATAAAGACACATGTACTTTATATGTATTTTGGTATTCCATAATACATATAAGCCACATGTGTTTTGCTTTAATCTAAGATATATATTGTAAATCTCTTTTTATGGTTGGAAAGTATAGTAGTTTAGCTTGAGTTTAACTTTTACTATTTTAATTTTTAACCATAAGGAGAGAAAGGATAAAAAAGGAAAACCAAACAATCTCTTCTAAAAAAATCAAAACTAAACAAACCAAGGAGGAAAAAATGAAAACCAAACAAAAAAGAGCCCTAAATCGGGTTTATTAATTATACCAAAAAGGAAGGAGGAATTACATTAATCGCTTTAATAATCATGATAATTCTATTAATCATACTAGCAATGGTAAGTATAAAAGCAGTAACAGGAAAAGA
>CANPOS010000052.1 GCA_947575745.1 uncultured Clostridium sp. | reverse complement strand
TAAATGCACTATTTTTTTATCTTTTTCTTTTCACCCCAACTAATATTATAGAACCTTACTTTGAATTAAATTATAGCGAATGGGCAAATTGTTTTCAACTAGAACTACATATTAGCTAAAGAAACCTTAATATTCTCAAAAAACTCAACAATCCCAAATTTTAAATTAACACCAAAATTGTCTTCAGAAACTAAAGAAAATTCTTCATCAGTAAGACTACTTTCTAAAACACCCTTAGAGTCCTCATCAAGGCTACCAGAACTTACATCAACAAAACAAAGAGTAGGGAACATTACACACCACCAGTTATGTCCTTTAGCTTCCCCAATTTCGATTCTTAAAGCATCATATATTCCACTAGGTAAAGAAATATCACCATATTCTTTAGTTGGAAAATCAAATTTACCAATGTAAAGATTAACATTATAGTCATATCCAGCATCATTTATAGTTTTAATTGCAATATTCTTAAAATCATCAAGATGAGCGCTAAGTATTGAGATAGCTTCATCTTTAGAAGAAACATTAGGTGCGATTTTTTTCATATAACTTAAAACATTATCACGAACAATAAGCTTTAAATTTTGATCTTCCTCTGAATCACTATTTGCAATAATATGAAGCCTAAAAACACTATTAGAAATATCAGAAGCCACAGTAGAAGCATAGGAAAATGCGCATATAAATGTATAACATAAGAATAATATAATAAGTAATAAAGCACGTTTAAAAAATTTCATGTTCATATAAAAACCTCCATTCGAGCAATTAATGCTCTAACAAATATTCAATAAAAACCTCAAAGTAAATTGCGAGAATGAAAGAGGTTTTTATTAGCCATCTCAAAATTCGTAGAATTTTGAGGGCGAAGGAATTTGTGTTAGTGTGAAAATTTATTTTTTCACACTAACCTCCATTCGAGCAATTTATACCATAAATAAAGTAAAATTGGCGAAAAATAAATCATTACTAAAAGTATTAACAAAAAAAGAAATAATATACAATAAAAGCATAAATTTATTTTTTGAACTATTTTATGGAAAAAAGCCCTCAAGTGTCGAAAACTGTAAGACGATTTATAAAAAAATGTATTGACACTGCCTATATATGATGGTAGAATTTACCAGTAAACAAAAGTTAAAAAAGGTAGGTAAACAAATGGAAAATAATAAAATCAAAATATGCAGTTTTTATGTGAGCGATTGGCATTTAACAGCAATGTTGCTTCCTTTCATAGAAGAAAAAACAGAAAAAGGAGAAAAAATAAATACAATATTAGAAAAAAACATTACACATAATATTCAAGAGATACTAACAAGGATACAAATAAATGATAGAATAAAAGAACAAATAATAAAAATAGATTGGAAAAACAAAACATTAATAAAATATGGGGACATAAAAAAATTCATGGAAAAAATTACAAAAAATGAAAAAACAGTAACAGTATTAATAGAAGGGAATAAAGAAAGAATAGAATACATAAACAAAAATATTGATAAATGGATGCAAAAACAAGAAAGAAAACTAAAAAGAAAAGAGATAAAAATAATAAATTGCTATGAAGTAACAGAATTTAATAACAATTTACAAGAAATTTTAGACAAGCACGATAAAGTTTTAAACACATCAGGAATACATGAAATAGAAGAAATGTATTCAGGATATATAAGAAAAAGAGCATAAAATACTATTAATAGTTGGATAAACTAATAGGGGTAATTGATAATTTTTCGATAGACGTTGGGGGACCATTTTAGAAAATGTATGAGCGGAGTGAATTATACTTTTTTAAATGGGGACGCAAGAAAAATTATCAATTACCCCTTTGTACGGACATAAAAAGCCATGAATTATAACTAAAAATCAATTTTTTTGTCAAAAATTATACAAAAAAATTGCAAAATTAAAAAAAATAATGTATAATAGACTTAGACTAATATGTAAAAAACTAGACAAAGGGGGGAAGGCTATGAAGAAATATATAGTTTCAATAATTGCAATAATGTTACTAATACTGATAATATCATGCTCAGTATGTAAAGTCCAAGCATTAGGACTAGATGCCTTTACTAACCCTGAAGACTATACAAGCAATGTAGGAGATAATACCAAAATATTAGGATTTGGTAATATTATAGTATGGGTAGTTAGAACAGTAGGAACAGCAATATCAGTACTAATGCTTGTAATAATAGGAATAAAATACATAATGGGAAGTGTAGAAGAAAAGGCAGAATACAAACAAACAATGTGGCCTTATATAATAGGAGCAATACTAATATTTGCAGGAGCATCAATAACAAATATGATATATGAAATGATGAATAAATAAACATAAAACCAAAATTTTCATAAAAAGTATTGTATAATTAAGGAAAATATGTTTAAATAGAGGGGGTAAGGTTATGAAAAATGTATTTAAAAAGATTATTTTAATATTATTAGTCCTTATAACACTATTTAGCATAAACTCAAAAGTCTTTGCATGGTCAGAGATAATAGATGATGGAAAAAGCTTTATAGATAAAGCAGATAAATCAAAAACACCTATAAGTGAACAAGGACTTAAAGACGTATCAGGATTTTTGTATAATGTCTTACTTGCAGCAGGAGTTGTAATTGCAGTAATAGTTGCAACAGTACTCGGAGTGCAATTTATGATGGGAGGAGCAGAAGGACAAGCAAAAGTAAAAGAAATGCTATTACCATTTGTAGTAGGATGTATAATAGTATTTGGAGGATTTGGTTTCTGGAAGATAGCAATAACAATAGGAGAAAAATTTGAAACAGTAGAATCAAATCAATATGATTTTTCAGAAAGTACTTGTAGTAATTGTGGACAAAAAGTAACACCTACATTTGATATAGATAAACATACATATGTATGTCCACGTTGTGGAAGGCAAATGTAAGATAACTACAAAATAGTTAGGAAGGGAGCGAATGTTATGAAAAAAAATATAACACACAAAATATTAATAATTGCAATTGTAGCATTTGCAATATTAATAACCTCAACTAACTCATTTGCAGGAATTACACCAGGTGACATTACAGGAGGTAGCCATGGTGATTTGGATTTAGGCTTTTTAGACACAGTAACAGATGCAGTAAGACTAATCGGAACCTTCATAGCGGTAGGAGCACTAATGCTAATAGGTATAAAATATGTTATGGGAAGTCTAGAAGAAAAAGCAAACTATAAAAAATCTATGATGCCATACATAATAGGATGCTTTATATTATTTGGAGCATCAAATTTAGCACCACAAATAAGAGAATTATTTAGTGGAGTAGCAACAGATTCAGTATCAGTAGGAAACCAAATTTTAGGAATAATACAAGCAGTAGGAAGTATGATAACAGTTGGAGTACTCATGATACTTGGAATAAAATACATGATAGGAAGTACAGAAGAAAGAGCCTCATATAAAAGGTCAATGCTACCAGCTGTTGTAGGTACAGTATTAATATTTATGGCATTACAAGTAACAACAATTATAGCAAACTTTACAGATGAAGCAGTAGGAAATGGAAATACTACATCTGCATTTGACTATGAAAGAGATGTTGATGGCAATCCAGTATGTAGGAAATGCAAAGATACATTAAGTGTAGGAGAACAAACAAGAAGAAAATGTGACAACTGTGGAGAACCAACAGGACAAACAAAGGTAGAAAAACCATTTGACTATGAAAGAGATGTTGATGGAAACCCAGTTTGCAGAAAATGTAAAGATACATTAAGTGAAACAGAACAACAAAGAGGAGCTTGTGCAAATTGTGGAGAACCAACAGGATTTTAAAACTTAAGTTATTAATGTTTTCTCAAGTTAAATTGAGATAAATTTAATATATATATTTAGAAAATAAAAAAGGAGGGAAAACCTATGAAAAAATTGTTAAAAATATTACCTATATTAATGACAGTATTAATGACACTTATGGCAGTTTCACCTATATTTGCAAGCCCACTTGATAATATTGATATTAATCAAAATCCGCAAAATGCTGACCAATTCTGGAATGTTGGAAACAATGTACTAGGAATTATCCAAATAGTTGGTACAGTTATAGCAGTAGGTGTACTAATGATATTAGGTATAAAATACATGATGGGAAGTGCTGAAGAAAAAGCAGAATACAAGAAAACAATGTTACCATATGTAATAGGTGCAGTTATACTATTTGCAGCAGTTAACCTAGCTAAAGCAGTTACATCTTTAGCTTCAGGACTTACAGCAACAAAATAATAGTTAATTAAAACACATAAAAAATCACTAAGCAAATTAAGCTTAGTGATTTTTTTATATTCTAGGAAAGTACACGAATAGAGTGTACTTGACGTAGAAGATAATTATGCGAAATTTAGATTTTTTTGCAAGTAATCTTGCTAGAAAATTTTAGTTTCGCTTTTTTTACATAAAACAAAATCTATATTACAGAAATATTACGAAAACATTACAAAAATGTATTTTTTTTGCCAAAACACTAGGAATTTTGACAATATTCTGCTATAATATATTACAAGTGAAAATGGGAAAATTGTACCCAGATTAACATAAGAGAAAGGAGCATAATAATGGCATATCAGATACCAAGAAATGTTAAAGGAGAAGGTAGAATACTATTTATATTCTCAACAAAAGCAATGATATATACAGCAGTTGGACTAGGTGTAGGGGGCTTTTTATGGTATATACTAAAAATGATGGGTTTAGGAATAGTTGGAATAGTATTTATGATATTATTTGCTTTAATAGGATTTGCAATAGGAACATTTAAAGTACCAAATTCAGTAGCATTTGATATAACTAGAAAAACAGGCGGAGAAAATATAGATGACGTAATACTAAGATGGTTAAAATTCAAGACAAAAAATAAAAATAAAATATATGTATATACTGAAGGAGGAACAAAAGATGACAGATAATCAAATAACACAATTATTAACATACTTGCTATTCTTAATGATATTCGTATTAGTAGTGCTTGTAGTAGTATTTATAGCAGTAAAGATGAAAGACAACAAAAGGAAAAAAGAAGAAAAAGCAAATGACATGACAGGAGATAGTGAAGGAGTTACAAGTAATACTGCAACAAGAGGATATAATAAACAATCTATTTTCAAATTTATGGAATTTGACAAAATAGAAGACAACATGATAGTTCAGAAAAATGGAAATAGATACTTGATGGTAATAGAATGTCAAGGAGTAAACTATGACTTAATGTCAGAAATGGAACAAACAGCAGTAGAAGAAGGATTTTTACAATTCTTAAACTCCATTAGATACCCAATACAAATATATGTACAAACAAGAACAGTAAACCTAGAAAGCAGTATATCAAACTATAATAGAAGAGTAAACGAAGTAGAAAGTGACTTAAGAAGAAAAGAAGCAGAATATGAATCAAACAGACAATCAGGATTATTCACAAAAGAAGAACTAAAAGCACAATTCTACGAAATAACAAAACAAAGAAACCTATATGAATATGGAAAAGACATAATATATAACACACAACAAATGAGCTTAAACAAAAACGTACTTAACAAACAATACTACATAATAACATCATATTATCCATCAGAGCTTGGAACTGGAAACTTTGATAAAGAAGAACTAAAAAATCTAGCTTTTTCAGAATTATACACTAGATGCCAATCAATGATAGGAGCTTTATATGCAACAGGAGTTACAGGAAGAATACTAGACTCAAATTCATTAGTAGAACTATTATACATGGCATACAATAGAGATGAAGCAGAAGTATTTGGACTAGATAGAGCATTAGCTGCAGGATATGATGAGCTATATTCAACAGCACCAGAAGTAATAGAAAAGAAGATAGCAGCTCTAGATAAAGAAATAGAAGCAAAAGCAATTTCAAAAGCAGAAGATGTAGTAGAAAAAATTAGAACAGAAAGAGAAAGAAAACTAGAAGAAAGAAAAGTAAGAATGGAAGACATAATAGATGAAATGGCAAAAATGATAATAAAAGAAAACGAAGCATATCTTGGAAAAGAAATTGTACAAGAATCTATAGATGAACTATCAGGAATTAGACAAAAAAGAAAAATAGCAAAAGAAAAAGCCGAAGAAGAGGAGGAAAAAGTACATGAGCAAAAAACAGTTAAGAAGCCAAGAAGAAGAACAACAAAGACAGCTTAAGGCAGAAGAAAAAACAGAAATTTTGCAAACAAAAACTGTAAAAGACTTAATATCACCAGCAGGGATAGATGCCTCAAATATTGACCACATGGAAATAATTTCGAATGCAAAAAGATATGCAAGAAGTTTCTTTGTATCAACACTACCTAGAATGTGTTCATTCCCAGATATATTTAGAGATATGTATTTATTTGGGGATATAAACACATCAATATACATAAACCCAGTACCAGAAGCAAGATCACAAAATGAATTAAATAGGGTAATAAACGAACTAGAAACAGAAAGAATAGTTGCACAAGATAGAGGAAATATCAATAGGGAAAGTACATTAACACAGAAGAGATTAGAAGCAGAACAATTAAGAGATGAAATAGCAGCAGGATACAATAAACTATTTGAAGCAACAGTAGTATCAACACTATTTGCATATAGCCTAGAAGAACTTGACAAATTTACAAAACTACTATCAACAGAAATGTCAAAAACACTTGTTGGAATAAAATCAGCATGGGCAATGCAAGAAGAAGGATTCCAATCAAACCTTCCACTAATGCAAAACAAAATAAATAAACCACATACATTTGATAGACGTTCAATGGGAACAGTATTTCCATTTACAACTTCAGAAATAGGACATCCAACAGGAATACCACTAGGATTTAACAAACAAACTGGAGTACCAATACTATTTGATAACTTCCATAACTCACTTACAAACTATAACATGGTTATATTTGCTAAGTCTGGAGCAGGAAAGTCAGTTACAATGAAAACACTAATATCAAGATCATCTGTACTTATGGGAATAGAAAGCCTAGCACTTGATGCAGAAGGTGAATATTCAATAGTTGCAGAAAGCCTTGGAGGAATAAATGTAGTACTTAGTCCAAACTCAAAGACAGTAATAAATTTATTTGACTTAGAGTTAGAAACAGTAAAAGATGAAATAACAGGAAAAGATAGAATAGTACTTAATGTAGAAAACAAAGTAGAAGACGTAACACAAGCATTACTTACAATGGCAAGAGGAAGTACTAGAAGTACAGACGTTAACGAATTAACAAAACAAATTATAGCAGAAAGTGTTGCAGAAGAATATCAAGCAATAGGAATAACAAATGATCCATCAAGTCTATATGAAACAAATATGGACAAAAGAAATATGCTTGCAAAAGACAAAAAAGACATGCCAACAATAGGAAGTTGGTATAAGAGGATACAAAAAAAAGCAAAAGATAATACAATATCAGATTACCAATTCCATTATAGTTATTTATTAAAAGTTATGAAGCAATACATAAGAGAATATGACGGACAAATGGCATATTTTGATGGACAATCAACATTCGAGTTATTAGATGGAGCACCATTCATAAACCTAGATATATCACAACTAGAAGAGAGATTTGCAAGACCACTTGCGCAGCAAATACTTCTATCATGGATATGGGAGAAATATGTTAAAAAGAACAGTGAAGATAGAACAAGAGCATCAAGAAAAAGAGTTATCGTAGACGAAGCATGGATGTTATTACCATATCCAGAAGCAGTAGACTTCTTAAACACAATGGCAAGACGTGCAAGAAAAAGAAATGTATCATTAGCAATTATATCACAAAGATTCCAAGACTTCTATGAAAGACCAGAAGCACAAGCAGTACTTACATCATCAGATACAAAGTTATTCTTAGCACAAGACAAATCAGAAATAGGATATTTAAAAGAAGTGTTCAAATTATCAGAAGGAGAAGCAAACTTCTTAATAACATGTGCAAAAGGAGAAGGGCTACTAAAGGTAGGACCAGATACAGCAATATTGCAAATAACACCAACAGCAAAAGAATTCGAGTTCGTAGAAACAAACTTAAATATATTAGTAAAAAGGAAAAACAGGTAGTATAAAAGTAAGGTGTAGGGGCGATTTTAATCGCCCGCTATACTAACAGAATAATTATAAAGATTATTTTTTGCTTAATAGAAATACATAAGAAATTTCTATTAAATAGAAAATAATAAAATTATAAAATAGAAAACAATCCAAATTTAAGGAGGAAGTAACATACAATGAAACTCTTAAGAAACAAGAACTTAATACAAAAGCTAATCATCGCAATAGTGTGCATTACATTGTTAAACTTTTGCATGGCACCAAAAGTACAAGCAGACTTTGGTGGAAAAATGATGAGTTATATAAGAGATTTTGCGACAGCTTTAGGAGATGTTGCAATATCACTAGTACAATTAGGGGTTACTGGAAGTTGGACTTATGCAGTAGATGATAAAGGAACAGGGGAAGCACAAATAGTAGATGGAAAGAGATCAGACTATTGGAAAAAAGATTCAAAATTTGAATATCCAATTATTCAGTTAAGTCCAGAATTAATATTTGGAGATAAAGTAGAACTATTAGGAATTGACTTTATAGGTGGAGATAATGGAGCAGAAGGGGACGACAAATATATATTAAAAACAGATGGTAGTGCAATAGAGTCATTAAGAGTAATAATAGCAAGCTGGTATGTTACTTTAAGAACAATTGCAATAGTTGGATTACTTTCAGTACTAATATATATAGGTATAAGAATAATAATATCAAGTACTTCACAAGATAGAGCAAAATATAAGCAAAGACTTGTAGATTGGATTGTAGCCTTTTGTTTACTATTTTTCATGCACTATATAATGGCAGCAGCAGTCAATGTAATAGGACAAGTAAATGACATATTAGGAAAAAATATAATTAGTGGAATAAAACTATCACCAGAATATGGAAATGTAAAATATGACTTAAGTGGAGTTGAAGCAAATGAAAATGGTGGAACAATAGATGAATATACACAAGATTTAGCAAATTTTCAAATGCAAATAGAAAGTACTGCACGAGTAAATGCTAATGGCGGTGAAAATAGTTTAGGAAATGCAATAAATCTTGGATGGGTAAGATTAGAGAGTGCAGGATTTGAAGATAATAATAACTACGTGTATAAATATTCAACACAACCAGGTACACCAGAAAGCATTATGGGACAAGGGACATTAGAGGTAAAGGTACAAGTAGTTGAGGATAGAGGACACCAATATGTAGTAAGTGGTACAGCAACATCAAGTAATAATAATATATTTAAACCAGGAGAGATAAATAGTTACTTAAGAAATTTGCAAGGAGTTATAGATAATGATTCAGGACTTAACTTTACTACCCCAGAAGTATATGATGCAAATGCAGGAACAGCAAAAACAAGTCCTAAGAGTGCAGATGGAAAACCAGGACATGAAGTAATTGTATCGCAAACAGCTGTAAATGATGGAGACGGCTCAGAAATATTATATTACATAAATTATGCAAGATTATACTTAAATGTTTCAACAAAAGATAAATATATAGCAATATCAGTGGGATACTTAATACTATACTTAGTTTTAGTAGCATTTACAATAATGTTTGCAATAAGATATATGAAAAGGGTTATATATGTTGCATTTTTAACATTAATAGCACCAATGGTAGCAATGACATACCCATTAGACAAGTTAAAAGATCGGAAAAGCACAAGCATTTAATATGTGGTTTAGAGAGTATGTAATAAATGTGCTAATACAACCAGTTCACTTACTATTATATATGATATTAGTAGGTGGAGCAATGGAACTAGTAGAAGTAAATATCATATATGCAGTAGTTGCAATAGGTTTCTTAATTCCAGCAGAAAAGCTAATACGTAAATTCTTCGGATTTGATAACGCAGGAACACTAAGTGCAGCAGGAAGCTTTGCAGGAGGAGCTGTATTCTCTGCAGCTATTAATAAATTAAATAAATCAAAATCAGGTGGCTCAGGTGGAGATAAAGACGCACCTAAACCAGTTAGAAAAACCAATTCTGGAGGAGCAGGAGTAGTAGATGCACAGGGAACATTAGTTGGAGGAAGTGGATCAAGCCCTTCAGGAGGAGGTCCAACACCATCAGGAGGAAGTCCAACACCACCAGGAGGAAGTCCAACACCACCAGGAGGAAGTCCAACACCATCAGGAGGAAGTCCAACACCATCAGGAGGAAGTCCAACACCATCAGGAGGAAGTCCAACACCA
>CANPOS010000051.1 GCA_947575745.1 uncultured Clostridium sp. | reverse complement strand
ATGATAGAAAAACCACATAAATTTTTAACAGCAATGACAATTGCAACACAAATAATAACAGCAGTAACATCAAGCCAATATGGTGGAGCAACAGTTACCATGACACACTTAGCACCATTTGTAAGAGATAGTTACAATATATACTTAAAAAAATATAAAGACAGAAAATTAAGTGATGAAGAATGTGAAAAATTTGCTAAAGAAGATTTAGCAAAGGAAATAAGAGACGGAGTACAAACTTTCCAATATCAAATTAATTCTATGACAACAACAAATGGACAATCTCCATTCCTAAGTGTTTGTTTATATTTGGGAGAAACAAAAGAATATAAAGAAGAACTTGCAATGATTATTGAAGAAATGCTTAAACAAAGAATAGTTGGAATGAAGAATGAAAAGGGAGTATATATAACACCAGCATTCCCAAAACTATTATATGTACTAGAAGAAGACAATATCAAAAAGGGAAGAAAATATTTTTACTTAACAGAGCTTGCAGCTAAATGTACAGCAAAAAGAATGGTTCCAGACTATATATCAGAAAAGAAAATGATAGAGCTAAAGAAAAATGAAAATGGAGAAGGAGACTGTTATCCATGTATGGGATGCCGTTCATTCCTTACACCAGATAGAGCGATTAGTCTTGGAAATATGGCAAAAGCTAAAAACTATGTAGAAGGGCAAGCCAGATACTATGGAAGATTTAACCAAGGAGTTGTAACAATAAATCTAGTAGATGTTGCACTATCTTCAAAAGGAGATATGGACAAATTCTGGAAAATATATGAAGAAAGACTTGAACTATGTCATAGAGCGCTACAATTAAGACATGAAAGATTAGCAAAAGCAACAAGTGATGTTGCACCTATACTTTGGCAACATGGAGCACTAGCAAGGCTAGAAAAAGGAGAATCAATACATGAATTATTACACCATGGATATTCAACAATATCTTTAGGATATGCAGGACTTTACGAATGCGTAAAATATATGACAGGAAATAGCCATACAGATGGTGGAGAAGGAAAAGAATTTGCAATACAAGTAATGCAAAAACTAAATGATAAATGTAAAGAATGGAAAGAAGCAGAAGATATAGATTATAGCGTATACGGAACACCAATAGAATCAACAACATATAAATTTGCAAAATGCTTAAAAGATAGATTTGGAATAGTAAAAGGAATAACAGATAGAGATTATATAACAAATTCTTACCATGTACCAGTATTTGAAGACATAGATGCTTTCTCAAAATTAAAATTAGAAAGTGAATTCCAAAGATTAAGCCCAGGTGGAGCTATATCATATGTAGAAACACCAAACTTACAAGGAAACTTAGAAGCAATACTTCAAATAATTCATTTTATATATGATAACATCATGTATGCAGAATTAAACACAAAATCAGACTATTGTCAAAAATGTGGATTTGACGGAGAAATATTAATAGATGACAATCTAGAATGGTACTGCCCAAACTGTGGAAATAGAGATCATAATACATTAAATGTAGCAAGAAGAACATGTGGATATATTGGAAGCAATTTCTGGAATAAAGGAAGAACACAGGAAATAAAGGAGAGAGTTCTTCACCTAGATAACAAAGACGACGAGTAGGAGGAAATTAATTGAAATGAGATATAATAAAATAAGAAAAATGGATATATCAAATGGACCTGGGGTAAGAGTATCAATCTTTATGCAAGGATGTGCATTTAATTGCAAAAACTGTTTCAATCCAGAAACACATAATTTTCAAGGAGGAAAAGAATTTAATGATGAAACAATAAATAGAGTACTTGAGTTGTGTGAAAATGAAAACGTAGAAGGACTATCAATACTTCGGTGGAGAACCAATGCACCCAAACAATATAGAAGGAACAACAAAACTTGCAAAAGCATTTAAAGAAAAATATCCTAACAAAAATGTATGGGCATGGTCTGGATATAAATTTGATCAAGATTTACAAGATAAAGAAGTTGTTAATTATTTAGACGTTTTAGTAGATGGACAATATGTAGAAGAACAAAATAATCCAAGTTTAGACTGGAAAGGTTCTGAAAACCAGAGAGTAATAGACGTACAAAAGAGTATACAAAACCATGGAATAGTAACATTATAGAATAAAAAATATAGTAGGGTTAGAGATAAATAATCCTACTATATTTTTTTAAATAGTAGAAAATATTTATAAAATATGATATACTAAAAACAAGTTAGATGGGAGGGAGCATTATGCAAAAAATACCAAGTAATATTGAAAAAGCAATAAAAGAATTTGTATCAGGAATAAATGATATGTTAGAAAATAGAGTAAAAAAAATAATACTTTATGGCTCTTATGCAAGGCGGAGACTTCAACAAAAATTCTGATATAGATATTATGATTTTAACAGATTTATCAGAAAATGAAATTATTGAAATAAGAACAAAAATATGGGATCTGGCTTATGATATAGGTATAGATAATGATATTATAATATCAGCTTTATTAAAAAATATAGATAATTTCAGTTATTGGCAAGATACACTCCCATTTTATATGAACGTACAGAAGGAGGGATTAACATTAAATGGATGAAAAAGCAAAAGAACTAGCTAAATATAGATTAGAAAGAGCAAAGCAGGATTTAAAAGATGCAGAGTTATTATATAAAAACAAAAGTCTACTTGCAGCAAATAATAGAGCATATTATTCAATTTTTCATGCTATACAAGCAATATTATCATTAGAAAGAATAGATTTCAAAAGGCATAAAGATGTAATTGGATATTTTAATAAAAACTATATAAGTACAGAAATATTTCCAAAGAGATTAGGAAGAAGGATAGGTCAAGCATTTCAAATAAGAGAAGATAGCGACTATGATTATAAATTTATTCCACAAATTGAACAAACTGAATATCAAGTAGAAACAGCTAAAGAATTAATAGCGTTAGTTGAAGAATATATTGATAAGCAGATATAATAATAAGGCAGGACTGTATAAGGAGAGTACAGAAAATAAACCAAAATAAGTCTTGAAAAATAAAACAAAAGCATATATAATAAATACAAATATAACAAAAAAGGAGAGAAACAAGTTATGAATATAAAAATAACAGGAAAAGACGTAAAAGCAACAGAAGCAATAAAAGACTATACAGAAAAGAAATTAGAAAGAATACAAAAATATTTTGACGAGGAATTTAATGTAAATGTTACAATAAGGACAGAAAAAAATTTACAAATAGCAGAAATGCATGTTATAACAAGAGCAAATACATACAGAGCAGTAACAGAACACAAAGACTTATATGCATCAATAGACAAAAACATTGACATATTAGAAGGACAAATAAGAAAAGCTAAAACAAAAAGAGATAGAATAAATAAAGAAGACTCAATAAGAGTAAAAGAATTAGCATTTACAGCAGAAGAAAAACCAGTAGAAGACGAAATACTTAAAACAGTATATTATGATATAAAACCAATAGCACCAGAAGATGCAAAAATGAAACTTGAAGAAATGGGAAATGCATTTATGCCATTTATAAACATTGAAACAGGAAAAGTAAATGTAATATTCAAATTAAAAGACGGAAAGAATTATGGACTAGTTGAACCTGAAATATAAAAAATTAGAATAAACAAAGAGGGTTAGTTTTAATTTTTCGATAGATGTTGAGGGGACCGCTTTAGAAAATGTTTGAGCATGGCGAAATACATTTTCTTAAGTGGGGACACAAGAAAAATAAAAACTAATCCTCTTTGTTTAAGCAAATTATTATACAAGGGAGAGAATCTATGCAAGAACAAAAATATATATTAGAAAATGTAACTTCATTTGAACCAATACATATATTTGACTGTGGACAATGCTTTAGGTGGAATAAAGAAGAAGATGGAAGCTATACAGGAGTATTTAATAATAATGTACTAAATGTAAAAAAAGAAGGAAATAAAGTTATATTCCAAGGTGTATGTGAAGGAGATATAGAAGAAGTAATAACAGATTATTTTGACTTAAATACAGACTATGAACAAATAAAAGAAACACTTTCAAATATAGATGAATATTTAAAAACAAGCATAGAATATGGAAAAGGAATAAGAATTCTAAACCAAGATTTATGGGAAACAATAATCTCGTTTATAATTTCAGCTAACAATAATATTCCACGTATAAAAGGAATAATAGAAAGAATATCAAAAAAATATGGAAACAAAATTATATATAAAGAAAAAGAATATTACACTTTCCCAGATATGAATGCTTTGGGGCAAGCAAGTGTAGAAGACTTAAGAGCATTAGGACTAGGATTTAGAGACAAAAGGATATATGAAACAACAAGAATGTTTTTAGACAAAGAAATAACATTAGAAGAACTTGAAAACGAGCAAAATGTTGAAACATTAAGAGAAAAACTTCTTACACTTTCAGGAGTTGGAGGAAAAGTTGCAGACTGTATAATGCTATTTTCATTAAAAAAATTTAGTGTATTTCCAATAGATGTATGGGTTAGAAGAGTAATGAATGAGCTATATATAAAAGAAGAAGACGAAAATAAAGTATCAAAAACACTTATACAAAATTTAGCTAAAGAAAAATATAGTGACTTAGCAGGCTTAGCACAGCAGTATCTATTCTATTGGAAAAGAGATGCATAAAAAAATATTAAAATCCGCTCAAAATATGAAACAAAGCTACAATTTACATAATATTTGAATTTAATCAAGAAAAATGATATAATATTAATTAGGATAAGTAAAGCGCTTATTCAAGTTGAAGAAACCTCAGTTTAATTTTTTTAATGGAGGGAACAATCATGTTAATGCCCGCAAGTGAAGCCTGGAAAAGGGTAGAGGACAACATTGCTAGTGACATGCGGATAATCGAGGAGGATGTGGAGAAGGCGATTAGAGACAGAAAAGCAACTGCTACCGTGGATAGAAGAGTAATAAAATCTGAAGCAGTGCAGGAAAAACTCACAATGCTCGGCTACAGATTTGGAGAAGATGCGTATCATGCCTACATCCACTTCTCCCATGAGGACCAGGGCAGCAAATAAGCGGCAAACAAGATGGCAGAAGAGAGCACTTAGGTGCTCTTTTCTGCTGTTAAGATTACATAAATAGTAAAATTTCTAACTTAAAATCTAGCCATTTTTTATAAACTATGATAAAATACAAATATGAAACTAAGAATAATATATGGAAAAGCAGGAAGCGGAAAAAGTACATATTTATTTAATTATGTAAAAAAAATAATTAAGAATCCGCAAAAAATATATATAATCACACCAGAACAGTTCTCTTTTACAGCTGAAAGAAATCTTTTAGAAGTAACAGAGGGAGCTGCTATTAATGCTGAAGTTTTAACCTTTAGTAGAATGGCACATAGAGTAATAAAAGAAGTGGGAAGTAATTTAAAAAATATAGAAGAATTTGGAAAATCTATGTTAATCTATGATATTTTATACAAAAAGAAAAAAGACTTACAATTCTTAGGAAAAAATATGCAAAATGTTGAGATTATTCGGAAAAACCATAACAGAACTAAAAAAGCATAATATAACAAAAGACAAGCTAACAAATGCAATAGAAAATACAGAAGACAAATTCTTGAAGATGAAACTTGAAGATATAGAAGAAATGTATGAAGAATACGAAGAAAAAATCAAGAGCAAATTTTTAGATGAAAATGATACTTTGACAATACTTGCAGAAAATTTAAAGAATACAAAAATGTTTGACAATGCTGTAATTCTAATAGACGAATTTGCAGGATTTACTCCTCAAGAATATAAAATTATAGAAGAGTTGATGAAAGTTACAAAAGAAATAAGTGTTACGATGACATTAGACAATATAGAAAACATAGATAATTTGATTAAAGAAAATGATATATTTTATAGCAATAAAATAGCAATAAATAAATTAATAGAGATTGCAAAAAGAAATAATGTAGAAATAGAAAATCCAATATTATTAGATAAAATTTACAGATTTAAAAATACAGAACTTATACACTTAGAAAAAAATATATATTCAAATACATATAAAAAATATGAAGAAGAAAATAAAAACATAAAAATATTTTTAGCAGCAAATCCATATTCAGAAATAGAGCATGTAGCAAGTAAAATTATAGAAGAAGTAAGAGAAAATGGATATAGATATAAAGAAATTGGGATAATTACAAAAAATCTAGAAACATATTCTAGTTTAATAAAAGCAATATTTTCAAAATATGATATACCTGTATACATAGATGAAAAAAAAGACTTGAGCCAGAATATATTGATAAAATACATAATAAGTGTATTAGAAGTATTTTCAAAAAATTGGTCATATGATAGTGTAATATCATATGTAAAAACTCTATTTTGTGACATAGACGAAAAAGACATATATATGCTAGAAAATTATTGTAAAAAGTGGGGAATAAAGTATAGTAAATGGTATAAAGAAGATTGGAAATTTGGAGAAAATGACAAAGAAAATCTAGAAAAATTAAATCAAACTAGAAGAAAAATAGTAGAGCCACTATTAAAATTTAAAGAAAAATGCATGAAAGACCAGTCAGCAAAAAATTTAACAAAAGCCATATATGAATTTTTAATAAATGAAAATATAGATAAAAAATTGAAAATAAAAGCAAAAGAATTAGAAAAAGAAAATGAAGAAATATCAGAAGAATATAAAGCAAGTTTTAACACAGTAGTAAAAATACTAGACGAAATAGTAAAAGTATTTGGAGACGAAAAAATAACATTTGATACATATACAGCATTTTTAAAAATCTCATTTTCAGAAAATGGGTTAGGAAAAATTCCAGCAGGACTAGATCAAGTTACAGTTGGAGATGTAGATAGATCAAGAAGCCATAAAGTAAAAATAATATTCATAATAGGAGTAAATGATGGAAGCTTCCCAAGTGTGAATAATAATGAAGGATTTTTAAACGACTTAGATAGAGAAAATTTAAAGAAAATAGATGTAGAACTTGCAAAAACAACACTAGAAGCACTATATAATGACAATTTTAATATATATAAAGCATTTACAACAAGTGAAGAAAAACTATATATGTCATATATTTCATCAAACAGTGAAGGAGGAACAGAAAAACCTTCGACTTTACTTTTGAAAATAAAAAAGGTATTTCCAAAATTAGAAGAAACAAGTGATATAATCACAAGACCAGAAATGATAACAAACAAAAAAGCAACCTTTGACGAACTATTATTAAATATTAGAAACTTTAAAGACGGAAAAGAGATAAATAAAGTTTGGTTTGAAATATATAAGATATTTGAAGAAGATGAAGAATGGAAAGAAAAGTTAAGAACGTCAATAAAAGCCTTAGAATTCACAAATAACCCAGAAAATTTAAACAAAGAAAATGTACAAAAACTATATGGAAATACTTTAAAAACGAGTGTATCAAGACTAGAAAAATATAAATCATGTCCATTTTCATTTTATTTAAAATATGGATTAAAAGTAGAAGAAAAAGACACCTTTAAATTAGAAAGTTTGGACACAGGAAGTTTTATGCATGACGTAATAGACAGCTTTTTTGAAAGAATACAAGACCTAAAATTAGGAATTAGAAGCTTAGAAGAAGAAACAATAAAGCAGATAATAGATGGGATATTAGAGGAAAAATTAAGATTACCAAAGAACTATATCTTTATAAGCTCTGCTAAATTCAGAAACCAAACAATAAAACTAAAAAGACTAGTTTTAAAAGCTATGAAATATATAATAAGAACAATAACAGAAAGTGATTTTGAAGTATTTGGACATGAAGTTGAATTTGGAGAAGGAAAAAGATATCCTCAAATACAAATAGACTTAGATAATCGGAAAAAGAGTAGAAATAATACGGAAAAATTGATAGAATAGATGTGGCAAAAGGACAGAATGGAAATTATTTAAGAATAATAGACTATAAATCTTCAATAAAAGACATAGACCTAAATGATGTAGCATATGGACTTAATTTACAGCTACTTACATACTTAGATGCAGCAGCAAAATTTGAAAAATTAGATCCAGCAGGAGTACTGTATTTCAGTATAATAGAACCAATAATAAAAGCGGACAAGAAGAAAACAGAAGAAGAGATAGAAGATGAAATACGAAGAAGATTTCGAATGAAGGGGCTAGTATTAGCTGATGTCAAAGTCGTGAAAATGATGGACAAAACACTTGAAAAAGGCTATTCAGATATGATACCAGTATATTTGGATAAAGATGAGAATATTAGTGAAAAATCCTCAAGCGTTGCAACAAAAGAACAATTTGAGATATTACAAAAATACATAAGAAAAACAATAAAAAATATTTCAAAAGAAATATTAAGTGGAAAAATAGATATAGCACCATATTATAAAAACAAAAAAACACCATGTGAATATTGTGAGTATAAATCAATATGCCAATTTGATAAAAACAAATTTGGAAATGAATATAGCTATGTACTAGACTTTTCAAAAGAAGAGGTATGGGAGAAGTTGGAGGAAAAAATATGATAGGATTTTATGCAGGTTCATTTGATCCATTCACAAATGGACACTTATCAATAGTAAAAAAGAGCACAAAATGCTTTGACAAAGTAATAATAGGTATAGGAAAGAATGCAGAAAAGAAAAGTAGATTTGATAAACAAAAAATGAAAGAAGCAATAGAAAAAGTACTAAAAGAAGAAGAAATCCAAAATGCAGAAGTAATAATATATGATGGTTTAACCTCAAAAGAAGCAAAAGCACATGGAGCAGAAATTTTAATAAGAGGTTTGAGAAATGGAACAGATTATCAATATGAAGAAACAATTGCAGAGATAAATGATGAGTATTCAGGGCTTGACACATGTTATTTTAGGGCAGGAAATCTAGGATATCTTTCTTCAAGTATGGTAATGGAGCTATATATCGCAGGAGAAAACATAACAAAGTTTGTACCAAAAGCAGTGGCAGAAGTTCTTATGCCCTCTAAGGGACGGTTCGGTTTAGGACAGTTATTTACGCAAAGCAAATAATTATTAAATAAAAATGTATAGTTACACTAAATAGTATAGCTATACATTTTAAATTTATTTATTATTAGTTGTAATACTTTTCTTCATTTCTTTATAGAACTTTAAAGCATTCAAGATTTCTTCAGAAGTCAATCCTTCTGTTTCTTTTAAATAATCGAATTGTGATTTTGGTATCAAATCTTCAGGATTGCGAATATCAGATTTTCCAAGAAGATAATCAGTTGTGACACCAAAGAAATCAGCAATTTTTATAGTATCAGCATTAGAAGGTTCATTTCTACCAATTTCCCATGCAGATACAGCGGTGCGAGTATATCCGATTTTTTCGGCAAATTCCTCTTGAGTTAATCCTAGCTCTTTTCTTAAGCATACTAACCTATTTTTAAATTCCAAAACGACACCTCCAGTAACATTTTAATAATAGTATAACACAAAAATGACACGAAATGAAACAATTTACATAAAGTATACGAATAGTGTCTAAAAACAAAAAAAGATGTAAAAAACTATTGACACAAAAAGTATCATATGATAACATCTAAAATAAGATACGATAAGTGTCGACGAAAGGAGAAAATAATGTTAACAAAATCAAAACCAAGAAGTAAACTAATACAATTAAGAAAGGCAAAAGGCTTTACTCAAGAACAAATGGCTAAATTATTAAATGTAACCAGAGCAACCTATGCAAATTATGAAACAGGATATAGAAGCCCTAATTTAACAAATGTAATAGAAATGAAGAAGATATTAGAGACAACAGATGATACGATTTTTTTATAAAATTTAGACACGATAAGTATACTTAACGCTTGCTCTCTTTATGGTTGGATGCCAAAGTAGTTTTGGTTTTGTTTGGTTTTGGCTTTGACTATTTTGGTTTCTAACCATAAGGAGAGAAATAAAAACCATTGGATACTAAGTATAAATGAAATTTGTTTGTCCTTGTTGGTCGCCTTACTAGAAATTGTAATAGCGAAGCTATAACAATTTCTAAGTATGCCCCCATACTATGCGGACTGGCACAAATTTATTTATACTTAGTATCCTACGATTTCAAAAAAGTATTCTCTTGAGGATTTTTTAAGCGAAAACCAATAAATCAAAGGAAACCAAGGAGGAACAAATGGAAACCAAAAAAATGCCCTTAAGAGGGTTTATTAAACATACCCAAAAACAAGAAGGAATTACATTAATCGCCTTAATCATCATAGTAATACTACTAATCATACTAGCAATGGTAAGCATAAAAGCAGT
>CANPOS010000050.1 GCA_947575745.1 uncultured Clostridium sp. | reverse complement strand
GCTGAGACGAAAATACTTTCAGGTATTCTCACCCCAACTATTGACATTCAGCCCTATTGACATTCAGCCGGTATTCTCACCCCAACTATTGACATTCAGCCAAAGAAAAAAGCCAATAATCAAGCCTTTGCAAGATTACTGACCTTCTATGGAGCCAATTACCCGATTCGAACGGGTGACCTACGCATTACAAGTGCGTTGCTCTACCAACTGAGCTAAATTGGCATTGGTGACCCGTACGGGAATCGAACCCATGTCTCCGCCGTGAAAGGGCGATGTCTTAACCGCTTGACCAACGGGCCATTGGTGAGCTATCCGCGACTCGAACGCGGGACAACTTGATTAAAAGTCAAGTGCTCTACCACCTGAGCTAATAGCCCATGTCACCAATTTTATATATATAAATGGTTGTTCAACAAAACAACCGCTTATATATATTACTATAATTTTTGTAAAATGTCAACTATTTTGTGAAATTTTTTCGTATTTTGTTAAGATTTTTTAAAACTTCTTTCTTATTATTTATTAAGTTCTTTTAAAATTTCTTCTACATCTATTCCATGAACTTCGCAAGCTTCTTCTAAAGTTTCAGCTTGTGATGCAGGACATCCTAAACAATGCATTCCAGCATTTAATAGTACTTCTGCCTTTTCTGGGGCTTTTTCTAAAAGCTCTCCAATTGTCATATCTTTCTTTATTTCCATGATTATTTTCCTCCTATATTAATATTTTAACATATTTTTAAAAAAATGTATAGACAAATACAAATTTTTGTTGTATTATATGTTTTACTTGAATAAAGTTTTAATTCAAAGGTGGTGATTCCTATAAATCACTTAGTAAATTTCTTTTTTATTTCATTTATTATAAATCTTTTTATTGTTTTTTATTCTATATATTTAGCAATAGACAGTATTTTATTTAAAAATTTACATAAGTCGAATTTAAATATCCAAAAATTTTAATTTAATATGGAGGTTACTATGTTTGCAAACACTTTTGCAAGACGAATTATTTTTAATGCAATTTTTCTTGCTATCCTATCTTTTATTCACTTTACTTTTTTTTATGATGTTTATACAGCAAACTCTATTATGATTTCCTTTGCTGTACACCCTTTTAATATCTGTGAAAAATATCCTGATGTCTGGCTTTTAATAAAAATTATATACATCCCTATCGCCTTAATTTCAAGCTTGATTTGTATAAATATTCTTTACTCTTCACTTTTTACTAGACAAAAAATACTTAAAAAGCAAACAACTACAACTTCTTCAGACTTAAACTTAAAAATTTTCAATGAAAACAATAGAGAAATTATTGTTCCAGAAGCTGGTTTATATCAAAATTTTCTAATTACCGGAACTATTGGCTCTGGTAAAACTAGTTCTGTTATGTACCCATTTACAAAACAGTTAATAAAATATAATCATGCTGATTCATCTAAAAAGCTAGGGATGCTCATATTAGACGTCAAAGGCAACTACTATTCAATGGTTAAAAAGTATGCCTCATATTATGGACGAGAAAAGGACTTAATTGTAATAGAAATTGGACGGAGATATAAAATATAATCCTCTTGATAAACCTAATTTAAAACCTGCAATTTTAGCAAATAGACTTAAAACTATTTTAACTCTTTTCTCTAAAAATAACAGTGAGTCTTATTGGTTAGACAAAGCAGAACAAATATTAACTGAATGTATTAAGTTTTGTAGACTATATAATAATGGATATGTAACTTTTTCTGAAATACATAAATTGATTACTATTCAAGACTATTATTTAAGTAAAATTAGCCTTTTAAGAAATAAATTTTTAGAAGGAAAACTCTCCACCACAAATGTCCATGATTTGCTTTCCGCTATTGAATTTTTTGAAAAAGAATTTAACGGGTTAGATAGTAGAACTTCAGCAATTTTAAAATCTGAAATTACTAGAATTACTGGTGCTTTTATTTCTGATTATGATATTTTGAATATCTTCTCTCCACCTAAAGATAAACTTAACTTTTTTGGATTTGAAGATGTTGTAAATAGTGGAAAAATTGTTGTTTTGAACATGAATATATCTGAATATAACAATCTTTCTAAAATAATTGCTGCCTATTTAAAACTAGACTTTCAAACAGAGGTTATGGCAAGACTTGCAAAATCTCCTGAAAACATTAGAAGCGTTTCTTTTATTAGTGATGAATACCATGAGTATGTAACAGATACAGATGCAAACTTTTTCTCTCAGTCTAGAGAAGCAAAATGCATAAATATTGTCGCAACCCAAAGTTATACTTCTCTTTTAAACTCTATAAATAATCAATATACTGTTAAAGTCATTATTCAAAACTTAATAAACAAATTTTGGTTTAGGACTGACGATACCTTTACTATTGAAGATGCCCAAAAGCAACTTGGAAAAGAGGAAAAAACAAAATACTCTCAAAGTGTTTCTGAAAGTTCTAGAAATCAAAAAAATTCTTATCTTTCTAATATCTTAAGTTATGACAAGCCTAATTTTTCAGAAAGTTTAAATACTTATACTCAATTTGATTTTGTCTTTGATACCAATTTTTTCACTCAAAAGTTAGATACTTTTAGTTGTCTTACTTTTCTTTCAACTGGAAAAGAAATTATCCCCCCACAGATGATAAAACTTATCCCCTATTTTATTATAGACAAAGATATGTAAAAATTTTATACTAATTTATAATTTTTGTTAGAGCATAAATTGCTCGAATGGAGGTTTTTATATGAACAAAAAATTTATTTTTAATATTCTATTTATATTTTTTACCACTTTAATAATTATTTTCTCTTTTAATTCCATATCTTTTGCAGCTTATCCAAAACTAGTTAGGACATTATTAGATGCCTTTGATGATATAAAAGGTTACCTTATGGCTATGGCAACACCAGTTGCAGCAGTTGCTATTGCATCTGGCTTCTTAATGCAAAAGTTTAGTTTTGGAGATGAAGAAAGATTACGAAATGGTAAAAAACTAATTAGAACTTCAATCATTTCCTATGCATTTATATTAGCTCTCGATTTGATTATTAATTTAATTCAAACTCTCGTCGGCTAAAATTAAGGAGGTTTTATCTTGTCAAACATAATGTCAACTATTTCAGGTATTTTTTCTAGTCTATTTTCTTCTATTGATGGCTCTGTATACTCAGCTTTAGATAGTATTTCTTTTATAGATACATCTATTCTTTCTTCTCCCTATCTTAAAAACTTATTTGGTATAAACTCTTCAACTGGTATCTTATTAATAGCAAATAGTTTACTTATTGGCTTTCTTTTATATTATACTGTAAGACATTTACTTTCAAATTTTTCAATAGGGCAATCGCAAAATCCTTATCAGTTTTTTATTAAAATCATATTTGTTCGGAATTTGCATGAATGGTAGCTTTTTTATTTGTGAACAGATTATTAATATTAATAGTTTAGTATCAGCTTCGCTTAGGGAAATAGGAAGTAGCGTCCTCGGCACAGATATTTGCTTTTCTAATCTAATTAACATTTTGAATTCAATTGTTATAATAGAAGAAGAAAGTCAGAATGTTTTTACAATTGATGGAATTATCAAAACCATTGTATCTCTTGGGTTTGTGAACTTAATCTTTATTTTCTCTATAAGATATATTTTGATAAAAGTGTTTATCTTTATCTCCCCTTTTGCTATCCTCTGCACTTCTACACCATCCACTATAAATTTCTTTAAGTCTTGGCTGAAGAGTTTCTTATCGCTTTTGTTAATAGAAATTTTCTCTTCTTTGATTTTAATTGTTATGTTTTCTCTTGAATATAGTCCCACTGATCTTGTTTCTAAAATTTTATTTGTAGGTTCCATCTTTGCTCTAATGAAAGTAAATAGCTACACTAAAGATATTATCGGTGGCATTAATATAGATGTTCAAAATTCTATGTATGCCCTAAGAAGCATGTCTAAAGTAAGATAAATGGAGGTTTTTATGAAATTTATTATCCCTCAAAATTATAACTTTTCTTCTAAGCTTTTTGGATTTATTGATTATTCTACTGCTTTTGTTAATGTTGTTTGGTATATATTTGTGTTTTGTTTAATTAATTTTTTCATGTCTACTTTATTTTTTAAGATTTTTCTTTTTATCATATTTTGTTTTCCCGTATTTTTATTTAGTATTATTGGTTTTAACCATGAAAATATTTTGTATGTTCTTATATATCTTCTAAAGTTTGCTTTTAGTCAGAAAATATATTTATATAAATAGCTTTTATTTATTGTTTTTTTCTACATAAAATGATATAATTTTTGTATTATACAAAAGCTAAATTCTTGAGATAAATATTTAAAAACGGAGGTTTTATACTATGAAATTAGAACAAAATGAAGAAGCATCATTGTTTTCAACAACAAAGATACCAGATATATTCTTTTCTGAATATTTATCTCAGTCTACAGGAGATGCTATTAAAGTATATTTATATATACTTTTCCTTTCTAAATATGGAAAAGATATAAAATTAAATGATTTATCTAAAAAGCTTGCACTTCCTCTTACAACTATTCAAGATGCATTAAAATACTGGGAAGATATAGAAGTTATAACTAAAAAAGGTACAGGTTTTATTATAAATAATTTACAAGAAAAAGAACTTCACAAATTATATAATCCTAAAATAACTTTTTCTCCAGCAGATATTGAAAGAAATGAGAAAAATAAACTTAGAATTAGTTCTATTGAAGCCATCAATAGTACCTTTTTTCAAGGACTTATGTCCCCTGCTTGGTATGCTGATATAAGCTTGTGGTTTGATAAATATGGCTTTGATGAGCAAGTTATGATAGCATTATTTAGTTATTGTCTTAAACGTTCAGCCTTACATAAGAATTATGTGCAAGTAGTTGCTGATGCATGGTCAAAGCATAATGTAAAATCTTATAGTGATTTAGAAGATTATTTCCAAAGGCAAGAAGTTTTACAAAAAATAGAAAAAACTATTCAAAAGAAATTAGGAATAACACGTCCTCTTACTGAATATGAAAAAGCTTATATCGAAAAATGGACTGTTGATTTTGGATATTCTTTAGATATAATAGAAATTGCCTTAAAAAAGACTACTTCTAAAGCAAGTTTTTCTTTTGATTACTTAGATAAAATAATCTCTGACTGGCATGATAGAAATCTAAAAACTTCTGATGATGTACAAAACTTTTTAGTACAATTTAAAGAGCAAATGAAGAATAAAAAAGAGTTTGAAAAGAAAGTAAAATATAATAACTTTGAGCAACGTTCATATAATAATTTTGATAATTTATATGCTAATAGCCAAGGTTAATTTTGGAGGTCTATTTTGAGTAATTTTACCTTAAATATTTTATTAAAGGAATATGAAAAAAAGAAGTTTAATGCAGAATTGAATTTTGAAAAGGCTAAAACTAATTTCTATAATTCTCATCCAGACTTAGCTAATTTAAATGATAAATTAAATACTATTGCTTTAGATATTTCAAAAGCTGTTTTAAATAATGATTTAGACCTCGTAGCTAAATTAAAGAAAGAATTTGGAAATCTAAAATTAGAAAAAGAAAAATTTTTAAAGACAATTAATATTCCTGATAATGTAAAAGCACCTCTTTATGAATGTTCTATTTGCAAAGATACTGGATATATAAATTTAGGTAATACTAAAACAGTACTTTGCAACTGTATTAAACAAAAAATGTTTGATATTGATTTTAACAAATCCAACATTAGCAATCTTGAAAAAGAAAACTTTGAAAATTTTGATTTGAATTTATATTCAGATGATATTGATGTAAAAAAATATAATGCAAAAATTTCTCCTAAACAAAATATTATAAATATAAAAGAAATTTCTCAGAATTTTATTGATAATTTTGATGATCCAGAAGAAAAAAATTTATTGTTTACTGGAAATACAGGCCTTGGAAAAACCTTTATTTCTAATTGTATTGCAAAAGAGATTTTATCAAAAAATAAAACTGTGCTTTATCAAACTTCTCCTATTATGCTTGATAATATAATTGATTATAGGTTTGGTAAATCTGATTTAAGAGAAGTATATGAAAATATTATTAATGTTGATTTACTTATTATTGACGACTTAGGTGCAGAAACTCCAAACTCATTAAAAGTTACTGAATTATTTAACATACTTAATGCTAGACTTCTAACCCAAAATGGTAGCATAAAAAAGACTATTATTTCTACGAATTTGAACATGAATAATCTGTTTGATACTTACGGAGAAAGGATTTTCTCAAGACTTGCATCATATTACAACATTTGCAGATTTTTCGGAGATGATATAAGAATTTTAAAATTAACTAAATAGATTTTTTAAAGCCCACACCCTAGAATACTTATATTAAGTCTTCTAGGGTGTGGACCACATTTTGCACTTGTTAACTTGGGAACTCTGAAATAAGTTTTTTGAAAGCCTTTATTCCTTCATACGCAATTTTAAAAGCCTCAATATCCTTTTGCGTAATCTCAGCCTTCTTGTCTTTTTTCTCACAGGGAAGTACCCTGATAGTGTGATAATATGCCGCAGGTACAAACCCTCTTGGATGCCCACATATATATTGCTCTGTGGCAATTATAATCCTTTCTTTGTATTCCTTGTAAGCTGGCCTATATGTAGAACACTCCTCATATATCAAATAAATCTTACCTTCTTTTGCCATTCCAATAGCGATGCTCTCTGCTGGCGCATCAATACTGTTTGCTCCCAAAAAGATATAGTAAGTTTCACCTTGACTTACAAGCTTTAAGCCTGTAGCAAAACTTCCTCGTGCAACATTATACGTGTATTCGATTTTCTCTGGGTGGCAATATTTGATATCTATTCCTGGATATTGCTCTTTTAAGTCACGCTCACTGTAGAAATAATTCTTTACATTATTTCTATCTATTCCTGTCCGCCATGTTATATACGTCCTCCCTTTACTTATAAATTCCACGATTCCGTCTCTTGTAAATTTCATGCAAAATTCTCCTTTCAATGTGGCCGTTTCATTTCGTTTTAGATCTTTAAGGATTTTCAAATAATATTTGCTTATTAGCACCTATTACAGCTCAATTGTACCATATTTTATGTTTATTTGCAATTTTTTTATGTTATTCTATCACCTTTTTACATAATATCTAATATATTAAACTAGGGCATATTGATAGGAGGACATATATGAAAGATGTTTTAAAAATTAAAAATATAAAAAAAACTTACCAATCAAAAAATGGTGAAATAGTCGCACTTGACGGAATAAGCTTTACCGCTTTTGAAGGAGAATTTATAAGCATCATAGGTCCAAGTGGTTGTGGAAAGTCTACTTTACTTTCTATTATCTCAGGTTTAGAGCCTAAAACTTCTGGAGAGGTTTTTATAAATCGGTGAACTCTCTACTGAGATTTCTCCTAAAATTGGTTATATGCTTCAAAGAGATAACCTACTTGAATGGAAAACTATTTATAATAATGTCATGTTTGGCTTGGAAATAAGACATATCAGAACAAAAGAAAATGAACTATATGTTGATGATCTTCTCAAGAAATATGGACTATATGATTTTAAAGATAAATATCCTTCACAATTATCAGGTGGAATGAGACAAAGAGCTGCCCTTATTAGAACTCTTGCTATCCGCCCTGAAATATTACTTTTAGATGAAGCTTTTTCTGCCCTAGATTCACAAACTAGAATGATAGTGACAAATGACATCTATAAAATATTAAGAGCTGAACATATCACTGCTATTATTGTGACTCATGATATCTCTGAAAGTATCAGTATGTCAGATAGAATTATTGTATTAACTAACAGACCAGCTAAAGTAAAACAAATTCATACTATTGATTTTGAAATGAAAAATCGTACACCAATTAGCTGTAGAAAAAGCCCTAAGTTTAGTGAGTACTTTGATAGCTTATGGAAGGAGCTTGATGTACATGCGTGATAAATTCATATCCATTGATAGAAAAAGATACTTAAGAAAAATTAGATTGAACAAAGTAGCCATTTTCATAACACAAATTGGAATTGTCATTTTATTTCTTATAATCTGGGAAGCACTTGCAAACTTAAAAGTTATTGATAGTTTTATTACTAGCCAACCTAGTAGAATTATAAAAACTTTTATGAATTTGTCTTCTAATGATTTAATCCATCATTTAGGTGTTACTTTTTATGAGACAGCTGTCCGGATTTATTGCAGGTACTTGCTTAGGTATTTGTATTGCTATTATTTTATGGTTATCAAAATTCTTATCAAAAGTTGCCGAACCATTTTTAGTAGTTTTAAATAGTTTACCAAAAGTTGCTTTAGGTCCAATTATAATAATATGGGTTGGAGCTGGTACTCAATCTATAATTGTTATGGCTTTAGCAATTTCATTAATAGTAACCATACTTGAAATTCTAAATGGTTTTACTCATACTGATAAAGAAAAAATTAAAATGGCAAAAACTTTTAAAGCAAATAAATTTCAAATTTTAACAAAAATTGTAATACCTGCTAACATTCCAACTTTTATAAATTCTTTAAAGATTAATATTGGACTTTCTTTAGTTGGTGTAATATCTGGAGAATTCTTAGTATCAAAAGCTGGTCTTCGGTTATTTAATTGTATATGGTGGTCAGGTATTCCAGCTTGATTTAGTTATGACAAGTGTTATATTACTTGGAGTAATGGCAGCTTTTATGTATGAAAGTGTTGTGTTATTAGAAAAATTTATTCTTAAGACACACAAAAAAGGAGGATAAAATCTTGAAAAAATTGGTAATTTCTCTTGCTATAATATTAGTTATTATTTTGGCAATTATTGGTATTTACTATACTAAAAATAATAATTCAAAAGATAATTCTCTTCAAACTATAAATTTAAGTGAAGTTACACGTTCTATATTCTATGCCCCTCAATATGTAGCTTTAAGTGAAGGATTCTTTGAGGAGGAAGGCTTAAACATAGAACTCACTACGGCACAAGGAGCTGACGCAGTTATGACATCAGTTCTTTCTAACCAAAGTGATATAGGTTTTGCAGGACCTGAAGCTTCTGTTTATGTATATAATGAAGGAAAAGAAGATTACACACAAATCTTTGCACAACTTACTAAAAGAGATGGTTCATTTTTAGTAAGTAGAAACAAAAATTCTAGTTTCACATGGAACAATGTAAAAGGTAGTACCATAATCCCTGGTAGAAAGGGCGGTGTACCTTATATGACTCTAGAATATGTATTAAAAAAATATAATATTAATCCAGAAACTGATGTTATATTAGATGATAGTATAAGTTTTGATTTGATGGCTGGTGCCTTTAGTAGCGGTAATGCAGATTATGTTTCCTTGTTTGAACCTACGGCTTCAAGTACTGAGCTTGCTGGAAAAGGATATATCGTTGCATCCATTGGTAAAGAAACCGCTGAACTTCCTTATACAGCATACTTTGCAAAAAAGAGTTATATTGAAAATAACCCTGAAATTATTCAAAAATTTACAAATGCAATCTATAAAGGTCAAAAATGGGTGGAAAGTCATTCAACAGAAGAAGTTGCAGATAGTATAATAGACTATTTCCCTGATACAGATAGAGATTTACTCATAACTGTTTTAAATAGATATAAAGAAATTGACGTATGGTGCTCTACTCCTTACCTTTCAGAAGAAGGTTTTGAGTTATTACAAACTATAATTCAAGAAGCAGGAGAATTAAAAGAAAAGGCACCTTATGATAAAATCGTCAATAATAATTTTGCAAATACTGTTATTGAAACTAATAAATAATCATATTTCCTTACGGAAATATGGAAAAGATTAAAACCGAAGGAAAATTCCTTCGGTTTTATGTAATTTTTAATCATGTTGACTAGTCTTGTCATGGCTACAATATTGATGTGAAGAACCTTTATTATGCCTGCAATTTATTGGCTTATCAACTTTTCCATCACCTCCACACGTAGTACACTTTTTATACGACTCAATATACCTACACCTCACAGTTATAGGATCATTGATATTATAAACACCATCACTAGAGAGATAACATGATCTACAGAATTTAACAACTATAGGTTCAGTTCCTCCTATGTTCGAATAATGTGTCTGACAATATAAACATTTATAATCCCCGATAGCCATATATCGGCTGTGGATATCCTGGATTCATCAGTGTGATATAACCACAATTCGGACAAGATTCATAGTAAGTTAGATTACCAGAGCTGTTGAACCACGTAAGCTGTTGTTCGCAAAGGACGGCAATCTGACCACCATCACAACTCGAAGCAGTACATTTAAGTGCATTTGTTGATATAAACGGTCCATTACACGTCGTTCCTGTTCCTGGACAATATGTTCTTACCTGTGCTTGTACATCTCCTTGTGTTGTTGCCTTTCCATCTGATACGTCTACTCTCCAATAGTAATATGTATATTGACTCAAGTTAGTAGGTGTTTGTATTGGTACTTGTACATTTTGTTCTTGATTTGTTAAGTCTGTTGATAAATTTAGATTACTTGCACTCGTTCCATATCTTAATGTATATGTCAATCTATCTCCATCTACATCTTCTGATTTTGCATTTACTTTTATATAGTTCGTTCCTTTTGTGTTAAATGATACTACTGCTTTTGTTGGGGCTGTATTTGCTACTACTGTTGTTTGTGTCACTGTTCCTGATGTCTTTGTTCTTCCTGCAT
>CANPOS010000049.1 GCA_947575745.1 uncultured Clostridium sp. | reverse complement strand
CATTTGTATCTTATTCCTCCTTTTGGTTTCCTTTGTATTGGTTTTCGCTTAAAAAGATTATCAAGAGAATACTTTTTCAAATCTGTCAGATACTAAATATAAATAAATTTGTGATAGTCCGCGCAGTTTGGGAGCGAGCCTAGAAATTGTTGAGCTATGCTCTTACAATTTCTGGCAAGACGACCAGTAAGGACAAACAAATTTTATTTATATTTAGTATCTACAAGGTTTTTATTTCTCTCCTTATGGTTAGAAACCAAAATAGTCAAAGCCAAAACCAAACAAAACCAAAACTATTTCAGTTTCCAAGCATAAAGAGAGAACTTATTTATAAATTTTCACATAAATTATCTGTAATTCAGCTCTGCTTCATACATCTAATTTAATTTCCAACCATAAAGAAAAAATTTTTGCCTTACTAATTTTCTTAGTAAAAACATTATACTAAGTTTCTTAGTAAATGTCAATGCTAAGTTTGCTAGTATGTTAAAATTTTTTTAATACTAATATAGATGGGATTAATTAAAAATGAATAAATTTAATGAAAGATTAAGAGAATTAAGAGAAAATAAAAATCTAACTCAGGCTCAACTTGCAAAAGAACTTCTTATTGATCAAAGAAGTTTATCTTTTTATGAAATAGGAAAATATGAACCAAATTTAGATACATTAAAAAAAATTTCTATTTTCTTTAATGTATCCTCTGACTATTTATTATGTTTGACAAATGATCCTACACCATATCATAGAATATGAAAAAGCTTACTTAGGTTTAATACCTAAATAGGCTTTTTTCATTTTATATAGTTTATACCCTAAAAAATTCTTCAAACTCTTCTTGACTTATTGTTTCTTTTTCTAATAGTGCCTTTGCAACTGTATCTAGTTTATCTCTATTTGCAGTTAAAATCTCAGTTGCTCTTACATAAGCCTCATCTAATAGTCTTCTTATTTCTTTTCCCACTTCATCCTCTATTTCATGTCCATAAAATTCAAGTTCTATTGGATCATCTACTTTTAAAGAAATTGGGCCTATTTTATCACTCATACCATAAACTATTATCATATCTCTTGCAAGTTTGGTTGCAACCTCTAAGTCATTACTTGCACCTGTTGATATTTCGTTTAATGCAACTTTTTCTGCAACTCTTCCTCCAAGTAACGCTATTAGTTTTTCTTCCATTTCTGTTCTTGATACATAGAATTTGTCTTCATCTGTTTTATACATTGTATATCCACCTGTAACACCTCTTGGTATTATTGATATTTCTTTTACGTCAAGACTTGTTTCTAAGTATCTACTTACTATTGCATGTCCTGCTTCATGGTATGCAGTTAATTTTTTGTCTTTGTCTGATATTACTCTACTTGTTTTTGCAAGTCCTACTGTTACTTTTTTAATAGCATCTTCTATATCTTCGTTCTGTATTTCTTCATGATTATTTATTGTTGCAATTATTGCTGCTTCATTTAATACATTTGAGAGTTCTGCACCAGTAAATCCAGCTGTATCTTCTGCAATACTTTTTAAATTTACATCTTCTGCAAATTTTTTCTCTTTACTATATATCTCTAATATTTCTTCTCTGCCTCTTAAATCTGGTGGAGCTATTGTTATTTGCCTATCAAATCTACCTGGTCTTAAAAGTGCTTTATCTAACATTTCTGGTCTATTTGTTGCCGCAAGAACAATTATTGTATCATTTTTCTCAAATCCATCCATTTCAACTAACAACTGATTTAGTGTTTGATTATTCTCTGATTCTGCACCACTTGAACTTGTTCTTCTTGAACCAATTGCATCTATTTCGTCTATAAAGATTATACATGGAGCAAGCTTCTTTGCTTTTTCAAATAATTTTCTAACTCTTGAAGCACCAAGTCCTGCAAACATTTCTATAAATTCTGATCCACTCATTGATATAAATGGGACATTTGCCTCTCCTGCTATTGCTCTTGCCATAAGTGTTTTTCCTGTACCAGGTTTTCCACAAAGCAATATTCCTTTTGGAATTTTTGCTCCCATTTTTTGAAATTTCTCTGGTTCTTTTAGAAAGTCTACCACTTCTATCATTTCTTGTTTTTCTTCTTTTAGTCCTGCAACATCTTCAAATTTAACATTAGTTTTGTTATCTACACCATCATAGATTTTGCCTTTATCTCCCAATCCCTGCATTTTGAATATCATAACTACTACTACTATCATAAGTGTTGTTGAAATTATTGAAAGGAAATTATTGCTTAGCATAGCAAAAAATCCACTTGTTTTAGGGGCAAGTTCTACACTCTTTCCTTCTTCTACTTTTCCTTGTACATATTCTACAAAAGCTTGTGTATTTGGAATTATTACTTTTTCTGAATCTTCCTCATTTTCTCTTTCTTTATATATTACTTTTAGCCTTGTACTTCCTATTGTCATTTCTATTTTTTCAACTTTTTCTTCGTCTATATCTTTTAAAAGTTGTGTATATGAAACACTTTCTTCTTTATCTTTATCTTTATTCATAAAATACATTGATACTGTAATTGCCATAGCTACAACTAGCATTACACATAACACAATTAAATATATATTATTTTTATTGGGTTTTTTGTTATCTTTTTTCAATTGACATTTTCCTTTCTTTAAGCATTAGAGCCTTCTGGTTGCTCTCCATTATCTTTTTCCTTTTCTTCCTTCTGTTTTTCCTTTTTTTCTTCTTTCTTCTTTTCCTCAGGCTCCTCTTCTATTGTATCTTCATTAGCTACTTTTTCTTGTATCTTCTCAAGCTTCATTAGTTGTATTTTTTGATTTATTATTTCTGTTTTTATCATAAGGATTGCAACTGCTACATAAATATATGATATTGTTGTATACATCCATTGGAAGTAACTTATTGTAAAGTTTGTAAATGTGTTTACTATTATATATATTAGGTTAAGTATTATTGGAAGTGTTAAAGCGTGTATTCCTATATTAAATGTTGCTTTAAATCTTAGTCTTAATTTAACTATTCTTGCAAATATATATCCAAGTGCTCCTAAAACTACTGCATCTACTATGTTTGACGCAAAATGAATAATGAACATATATACAAATATTGTTACAAAAAACAACATATACGTATATATCATATTATTGCCAGATATTAAATTAATAAACTCCTCTTTGTTTGTAAGATTTTCTGTAAAAATATTCGAATAATATATGCTTTCATCCTGTGCCAAAAGATTATTTGAAATAATCACTCTATCATTTAATATAAGTATTCCTGTATCATATAAGTTTATTTTTTCTAAATACTTATCTGTATCTATATCTTTATTGGTATCTATAATTACTATTGGAATTATACTCTTTTCATTTTCTATTATTATAGGTTCTTTTGAACTAATAGCCAAATTTCCATTTTCTAAGCTTATTTCTTCAATTTCCTGACTTACAAATTCTTTAACACCATTTATTACATTATAAAATTTAAATGTATAAGCTACTGTAATAATTATGACAAATATTAATGTAAGTATTAGTATGTACTTTATTGCTGATGTTAGCTTGTCTGCTGCAAATTCTTCATATTTTTCAAAATCTCTTATGCTTGTCCATATTTTTTTGAAAAAATTTGTTTTTTTCTCTTCCATTTACTTTCCCTTCCTTATAAATAAGCATAATTGAAAAAGAATTAGTATATTACTAGGCATTTTAGTATAGAATACTGGAGGCGTGCTTTTTGCACGTTGATGCTGAGTCTGTTAAGGCATTGCCTGTTACAGCATCAGTATACAATTTGCCTCGCAAATTGTATTCCTATACTAAAATAACGACGTAAGATGCTGATTATTTTTCAATTATCATTCCATCTTTAGAATCTTTAACAATATATCCCTTTTCTTTTATTATATCCCTTATTTTATCTGACAATTCCCATTCTTTATTTTCTCTTGCTCTTTTTCTTTCTTCTATTAAATTTAGTATTTCTTCTGGAATTTCTTCTTTTTTATCTTCTTTTCTATCTATTTGTAATCCTAGAACTTCATCAAATTTAAGTAATAGATTAGCTAATTCTTTAGATTTTTTAGGATATTTTATTATATCCCATACTATGCTTATTGCTATTGGCATATTTAAATCATCATTTATTGCTTTATGGAATTTTTCTTCAAATTCATTTATTATATTTTCGTCTATCTTTTCTGTTCCTTCTAAATGTCTTTGATATCCTTCTTTTAATCTTGCTAACGATGTGTTACTAGCAATGGCTCCTTCAAACGTAAAGTTTAGTTTATTTCTATAATGTGAAGAGAAGCAAAATAGTTTATATGCCATAGGATCTATACCTTTTTCTTGTAATGTATCCAATGTATAAATATTTCCTAAACTTTTAGACATTTTTCCACCGTCTATTTGCAAAAAGTTGCAATGCAACCAGAACTTAGCTGGCACCTTCCCACATCTTCCTTTGCTCTGCGCTATTTCATTTTCATGATGTGTTGGTATGTGATCTACTCCTCCTGTATGTATGTCAAATTCATCGCCTAAGTATTTATTACTCATTGCTGAACATTCTATATGCCAACCTGGATAGCATAGTCCCCATGGGCTTTCCCATTTCATTAAGTGCTTTTCTGGTGCTTTTATCCATAGTGCAAAATCTTCTGGGTTTCTTTTTTCCTTGTCTACTTCTACTCTAGCTCCTGCAATTTGTTCGTCTACTTTTCTGTCCGACAATATAGGATATTTATCTAATTTTGATATATCAAAATATATTCCCCTTGAAGTTTCATATGCATATCCATTTTTTACTATATCTAATACAAATTCTATCATTTCTTTTATGTGATCTGTTGCTTTACAAATTACTTCTGGTCTATCTATATTTAATCTATCAAAATCTCTTAAAAATATTTTTGTATAGTATGCTGCTATTTCATAAGGATCCTTATTTTCCTTTCTTGCAGCTTTTGCAATTTTGTCCTCCCCTTCATCTGCATCTGACTCTAGATGTCCTACATCTGTTATATTCATTGCGTGTTTAAGAGTATAACCATTATATTTTAATACTCTTCTTAATGTATCCATAAACACATATGCTCTAAAATTTCCTATATGTGCATAACTATATACTGTTGGACCGCATGAATAAATCCTAACAGTATCATTTATAGGAGTAAATGTCTCTTTAGTTCTTGTAAGTGTATTATATAATCTTAGCTCCAATTCTTTAATTCCTCCATTCTTTATATAGCACATATACTAGAAAAGTACAATCTGCTTTTCTAGTATATTAAAATTCCTTTATTAACGTACAGTATTTCCTTTGTTAACTGTGTTTCCTGTATTTGGTTTGCTAGGCTTTGTTGTTACAGTATTGTTATTATTAGGTTTTGTTGTATTTGTATTATTTGTTGTTGTATTTGTATTTACAGTATTTGTATTAATTGTATTTTCATTTGGCTTTGGCTTACATTCTGTACATTTTTCTTTTGGAATTTCTTCTTTACTTGTAAAGAATTGTTCTTCTGTTTCTTCACAATTTTCAGATGCTAATTTACCTGTTTTCTTACATATTACTGTTTTTGTATGTGATGCACATGTATCTTTTGGAACTGTTCCATCAGCAAAAAATTCATTATATGCATATCCTGCATTTTTACATGTTTCTGATGCAAGTAATCCAGACTTAGAACATACTAAGGCTGTTGTTATTCCTCCTGGCTTTTCAAAATCTTTTGTTGGTTTTCCTTCATGTACACTACTCATAACAGTTCCCCATAGTCTTGCAACTGTTGTACTTGGTCCTGCTGAGCCATCTCCTTCTATGTCATATCCCATCCATGCAGCTCCTGTATAATATGGTGTAAATCCACAGAACCATACTGCTTTTCTTTCATTTGTTGTTCCAGTTTTTCCTGCTGTGGCTTGGTTCTTAACTTTAGCCATTGGTCCTGTTGCTCCATTTGCTCCTGTAAGTCCTGTTCCTATTGGTTCTTCTAAAAGACTTTGTAATATCCAAGCATTTTGTGTTGAAAATACTCTTCTTTTTTCTTGGTGTTCTCCTAAAAGTTCATTTCCATCTATATCTGTAACTCTTATATAAAATGTTGGTTCTATATATTCTCCATAATTTGCAATTGTTGCATAAGCTGCTGTCATTTCAAGCACAGTTGGTCCTTGTGACATACCACCTAGTGCAAGGGATAATCCATCTTCTTTTTCTGTTGATGTCTCTAATCCTAATTTAGCTAAATATGTTAATGATTTTGCAACTGTTAAATCCTTCATCATTTTAACTTGAGGAATATTTCTTGATACTCTTAATATCCATCTAATATTCATTAATCCTAAAAATCCATAGTCATAATTTCTAGGTTTATATGTACCAAAAGCTACTGGTGAGTCATCTATAACTGTTGCTGCTGTAATTAATCCCTCTTGCAGACTTGGTCCAACAACGGCTATTGGTTTTATACAAGAACCTGGGCTATGTCTATCAAATGTAATTCTATTTCTTCCCCAAGCCGTTGTTTTTTCTCCAAATCCGCTTGTTCCTGCAACCACATATCCTTTTGTATGATCCATAATTGCTATTGCTGATTCTAATCTTACTTCTTCTTTAGTTTCAGTTCCATCTGCATTTTTTCTTGTTACTGTTTTATATTTTGAAGTCCATTTACTAGCATTATCTACATATTGTTCTTCAATTGATTTTTGAACATTTGGGTCATAAGTTGTATAGATCTGGTAACCACTTCCATATAAATGTATCTTTGCTATTTCTTCATCCCAACCATTTTCTTCCATTAAATCTTGTAGTATTTCTTTTATTGCTGCTTCTGCATGATATGTTAAACTATTATTTTGTGTTACTGAACCTTGCGTAAATTTGATTCCTGCTTCTACTTCTGCAAGCGCTGCTTGATATTCACTATCATCAATTTTTCCAAGTTCATGCATTTTCCATAATACATTTGTTACCCTTTTATTTATTCTTGCTGTTCTATCTGTTTCTCCAAAAGGATTATATGTACTTGGTGCATTTGTTATTCCTGCCAAATATGCTGCTTCTACAAGCGTTAAATCTTTTGCATCTTTATCAAAATAGTATTTTGATGCTGTTTGAACACCGTATAGATTTTTTCCTCCACCTCCAAGTGGAATTAAATTTACATACAATTCTAATATTTGATCTTTTGAAAGTATTTGTTCTACTTGATATGCTCTTACTATTTCTTTTATTTTTCTAAGTGCTCCTTCAAATGCCGAATCTTCATCTTCTCCTGTTAAATTTTTGACTAACTGTTGAGTTATTGTACTTCCACCATAAGAAGATTCTCCTTTATGAGTTGCAAATGTAAATAACGCTCCTGCTGTTCTTTTCCAGTCAACACCATTATGTTGTTCAAATCTTTCATCTTCTATTGAAATAAAAGCTTTAAATATGTATGGCGACATTTCATCTTTACTTATTATTACCCTATTCTCTGCTGTATTACTTAAATTTGCTATTACTTCTCCATTTATATCATATAAAGTTGAATTTTGATAATTTATTGCTAGATCCTTTTCATCAATTGCCCAATCTCCCCACATACATCTATATAATATTGCAGCTAATATCCCTCCTACTATAACCATCATTAACAAAATAGTTATAAACATTATTTTTAAGAATAATCTAAGTTTTGGGTGTTTTTTCTTTTTTCTTTTTTTCTTTACTGGTTTATATATTACTGTTTGTTCAGTATCTACATTTTCTTCTTTCTTATTTTTTTTGTTTTTATCTTCCATATTATCCTCCTTAGAGCATATTTCTATCTTTTGATATAAATTATGACATTAATATTATAATACAAAACTTTTAAAAGATAAAGTATTTTTGGTAAATTATTCTTCATATTAAGATATTATTAATATTTTTTAGCAAAATGGAAGGCATTTAGCCTTCCTAAAATTTCTTCTTTATGCAGTTTTCTCTCCTGTTTCTTCTTTTTTGGTGTATTTAAGTTTTGTTGCCATTCCTCCTCTTATGTGTCTTTCTGCTTTATTTTCATCTAGTATCTTTCTTACTTCTATTGCTAGTACTGGATTTATTCTTAATAGTCTTTCACTTACGTCTTTATGTACTGATGTTACTTTTCGTAACTGTTGAATTGATGTCATTAAAATTAGTAATAACTGCTGGTGTACTGCCTATTTCATTTAATAGCTTTAGTCTCACTTCTACATTTGAGTCACTATCTACTTCAATTATATCTATTATTGTTTTTAGCATTGCATTTGTGATTGTTTTGTTATTCAAAATGTCATCAACTGTACTAATTGTTTTAGATAATTCTTTTTCTAATACATCTTTTTCTTTTATTTCTGATGTGATTAACTTTAATTCTCTTTCTAGTCTTGCAATATCTTCATTTAATGGATTAGTATATTTTTTTAATTCTTGAATGTTGATTACTTCATTTTGGAACATTTCCATATATTTTTGTTTTTTTACTGTTACTTTTTCAATTTCTTGTAATAAACTTTCTTCACTTCTTTCGTTACTCTCTCTTAATTTTGTAATCTTTTCAAATTCTTTTTCTACAGCCTTCATAAAGTTCTTTTTGTTTGAAATGATGCTTTTTAGATATTCTTTTATGGCATTTAATAGTTCTTCTTCATCAATTACAGTTGTATTAGGACAATGATTTACACCCATTGAATTTCTTCCACTACATACCCATCTTATATATTCTGGTCCATCTTCTGTGTATTTCCTTTTTATTCTTCTAAATGAATATCCACAATGTTTACAATAAATAAGAGTACTAAATACATATTCTGTCTTTTCTCTTTTGTTGTTTAACTTAAATTCGCTTGACCTTTGGGCTAGAATATCTTGTGTTCTATTAAATAATTCATCTGATATAATCCTCATTTCTGGCTTTTCTACTGTTATCCATTCTTCTTCTGGTAAGTCTTTTCTTGTTCCTGTTATAAAGTCTGTTACTTCTGATTTTTTATTGGTTACTCGCCCTGTATAGATTGGATTTTTAAGCATTCTTACGATAGAAGTTTGTACCCATTTTGATTTTGTTTTTTTGGTTCTTATTCCTCTATCATTTAAATCCCATGCAATTTTTGTTGTTCCAATCCCTTTATATACATAGCTTTCAAATATTTCTTTTACAATTTTTGCTTCTTCTTCATTGATTTTTAGAGTATATCTTTCATCTGGTATTTTATCATATCCAAATACAATATTAGGAACTCTTCCTTTTTTTGCAGTGATGTCTTTTCCAAATTTAACCCTTTTAGACATATTAGCACTTTCTTGTTGTGCCATTGCTCCTAAAATGGTTAGTATAAACTCTGAACCACCTTCCATGATTTCGCCATTATTCAAAAAATCTACTTCTATGCCATGAGATTTTAGTTCCCTTATACTTTGTAACAAATCTACTGTATTTCTTGCAAAACGGCTTACATCTTTTACAACTACTTTATCAAATTTCTTTGCTTTGGCATCTTGCATCATTTGTTGGAACTGTTTTCTGTGTTTTATCTGCTTTCCTGATATTCCTTCATCTGCATATAGCTTGTATAATTCATAATTATTCTTTTTTGTGAATTCATTAAAGAACTCTATTTGTTTTTCTAAAGAATCTATTTGTGCTTCTTTTTCGGTTGAAACTCTACAATATGCTGCGATTTTCATAACATACCTACTTTCTTGTTTTACTTATCTGCAACTTTTTTCGTTCTGTTACATTTTAGCATATCAGTTTCAAAAAAATCAATAGATATGCAAAAAATCTACTCCGTTTTGGAATAGATTTTTAAACTAATTAGCTCAATTCTTCTCTTAAAAATTCTTGAACATCTTCTATTTTTATATCTTTTAAAATTTCTCTACGTTCTTCTGTATAGTCTCCTTTTCCTTCACTATATGATTGTAAAAATTTTATAAATTCGTGTAATCCTAGCTTTTCTCTTAATGCTTTTAATTCTTCTTTTCTAATTTTTTCTAAATTCTTTGATGTTATTGCCATATTTTCTTACTTCTCTATTTATTAGCTATATACTTTTGATTTCTACTTGTTGGTTTGTCTGGTATTGTTTGCTTTAACTTATTCTCTTTTAATAGTCCATTTATATATTTTTCTCTAAATCCTCTTACATTTTTATATCCAAAATGTTCTATAATTTCTTTCAAACTCTTCGCTTCACTACAAAAATTAACAATTTCCTTTTCACTAACTTTTGTTGTTGCTTTTTGATTATCTTGTGCTCTAACTTGTGCATTTCCATCTTTATCTTGTGCATTAACTTGTGCATTTTTATTTTCTCCTGTTAAGTCAAGCAATTCTTCATCAGTCTTTCTGTAAAAAATAACCATAAACCCATTTTTTCTAATTTCAAATTTTACCTTTACATCTGCTTTTGCACATACTTCTGTAATTCTTCTAAAACCAGAACCCCATTTTTCAATATCTTTTGATAAATATAAAGTATTTGCTATTAATGGATTTCTTGGAATAGATCCTTCTCCTTTAATAAAATCTTCTGGTTTATATCCTTCTGGAAATTCTCCTGGATTAAATATTTCTACTCTATCTTTATAAATTGCTACTTCATTACTTTTTGGATTCTTAAAATCTCTATGTATAAGTGAATTTATTATTGCTTCTCTTATAGCTTCTAATGGTATCTCTGGTATTTCTACTCTTTCCATTCCACCACTTTTAAAATTAACAGGCCATTTTATATTTTTTCTAATATATCCTTCTCCTGTTTCTATTAATTCAAAGATATTTCCAAATACTTGATCTATATCTAAAAAAGTTAGTTTTGTTTCTGTCGCAAAAATAGCCATTTGCATTTCAAGTTTTGTTTCCTTTGCAAACAAGATATATCCTGCATTTAATAGTTCATTATTCTTATTCACTAAAGATAATTTTTTTAATATTTCTTCTTTGTTTGTATATGGAAAGTTAATTCTTTTTGCTTTTCTACCCTTTTCTATAAACTCTTTTAACAATTCTTCATCAATGTCATCTATTGTATAATCAGATACTTTACTTTCCCATTTACCTATTTCGTTTTCATCTTTTAAAATTATTTT
>CANPOS010000048.1 GCA_947575745.1 uncultured Clostridium sp. | reverse complement strand
TGCTATCGAAAGTTTGTCCATCTACAGAAGTTTTTACTGCTCCATATTTGCTTTTTTTATTTCCTTTTTTCTGATATTCTTTGTATTGATCAACTGTCCAATGTTCCTGCATATTACTACTCCTTTTTGCTCTTTGCACATTTTAGATCCTTTACAACTCTTGGTGTATATTTCCTTGTTTGTTGGTTGTTTATTAGCGTATCTATATTGCTTATAGCCTGCCTTGTATCTGCTATAATTCCTTTTGTTATGTATTTGTCTGTATAACCTTTCAATGTATTTATAACTTCTAATTTATCCTTTAATACTCGCCTTTCTTTTCTAGTTCTAATCAATTCCTTTGATACTTTTAATATTTCCAGCCCGCTTAAATTTCCTAATTCAAGTTCGTGTAAGTAATCTTCCTGCTCTGCACCTTTTAAGTCTATTTTGCTTTCTAGTTCTTTTTTTATATCATCTAACTCTATAAATAGCTGCTCTATTTCTAATAATAAAATTTTTGATTCTTCTATGTTATCAATTTGCATATATATCAACCTTTCTCACTTGTATATTTCTTATATTCGTGTTTGTTTCCCGAAGTTATATCTACGAACATAAGCCGTTATTTTGTTTTATGTTTACTTTTAATCAATTTTAGCTTTACAAGTAGGTCTATAAGCTCCTGTGTTGTTTTGCATTTTCTTATTTCTACTGATATTGCATCTGAGTATGCTATACAGCCTACTGCAAATCCTATTATAAAAACTAATATATAAAGCATAATTCCTCCTACATACTTATATGATTTCCTGTTCTTTGTTTATTGTGTTCGCAGGTTTCGAATAAACCTACTGGCTTACTTTTTAATAAACAATGTGGAAATTCACAATTTAGAGTTGGCACACACCACTCGCAATTTTCACAAATTTTTAGTCCCCTAGAAATTAAATCTTTTTCTTCAATAAATGCCATTTCTAATAATCCCCCAATTCATAAATTGTATCTGTATCAAGCTGCTTGCTTAATTCCGTTTGTTCTAATGCAGAAAGCAAACATTGCTTAAAGTAGGCCTTTGGTTTTTGTATTTTTTGTTTTGTATTAGCAACTGCGAAATTCCTTAATGCATAATCTATATGTGATATGGTAATGTTCATTATTTTTTCTCTTGTTACTGGATTCATATATATTTCTTTCATTATTTCAGTAACTTCATCACCTAGACTACCATTACTGCTGTACAATCCCACCTTTGACTGAGTAACAATATTATCGAATACAGCCTTATCTATCTCATCCATCATCCCTTCTAAAAAGCTGCTGCTGTTATTTCCTGTGCTGTGATTAGATGGATAGATAGATTTCATTTCCTTTAATTTAATTTTATTTAATTTCTTTTGATTTGATTTGATTTCATTTAATTTGCATATTTTTGCATATACATTTTTTAATTTTGCACTACTTTTGTATATCTTTTTATATGCACTTGCATTACACTTGCATATTTTTCTTATGCTTTTGCATTGTTTTGCATTTCCTTTTGTATCTTTTTCCTTTTTCTTTTCCTTATTCCACCTTGCATTTGCTGCTTGGCTTCTTTTTTCTTTTAGATCTTCGTATTTTTCCATTCTTCGTAATAAACTTGCTGACCAAAAGGACTTATTGTCTGCATTAAATAGTCCATTACCGCTTTCGCTATCTGTATATTCATTTATACAATCCGACAAGTATTTCTCCACATCTATACTTGTTCCTGTTTGCATTTTTATTGCCCTATATGTATTTTTATTAAGAGGTAATTTGTATGTTGCTTCATTTCGTAGCATTTCAATAATGGCCCAATACAAGCCATATGATTCAAACCCGATAGTCACATCTCATTGCTAATATTTTTGGATCCGATAATGCATTTGCATCATGACTAAAATAGTAAACATCTTTTTTTATGGCCATATATTATTACCTCTCCTTTCCTTTATCTTTTAGAACAGTATCCATTGTAATTTGCTGATTTTTATATACATCGTTTAAGTATCTACCTTCACAAACTGGACCAAAACCTCTTTGAATACTTTTCCATGTTTTCAATTCTTTACCACACATTCTGCATTTAAAAGAATTATCTTGTATATCTGGGCATTTTTTTAACGCCTTTATTGCTAGACTTATAGCCTTTATATCTTTTAAATAAATCTCATCTAGTTTATTATTGTGAATGAAACTTAATCTATCTTGTTTTAGATTTTCTAATTGAGTTATTGCTTTTATACTATTCATATAACCACCTCATCAAAATGGATATAACTTTAGTTCTATATTTAGTCCTGGTTGTGCAATAGTAGTTTGTATTCCTGTATGTTCATATACCTTGCTTTGCATAATTCCCTGATTTGAATTATCATTTGAAAGGTGGCAAAGTATAATATTTTTTGTATATTTTAGATCGTTAGCTTGTAAAAACTTCAGTACATTTTCCAAACTAAAATGGCTTTCTAATAACCTGCTATATCTAGTTTTATTTATTACTCCATTTCCCACATTTTCTTTTGCAATTTCTGTATTATAGTTGCACTCTAAAAGTAAATAATTTAATTTACTAAACTTGTATTTTATATAATATGTATCTGTAGCATAAAGCAATTTTTCTCCAGTTGGCTTGTATTGTATTAGAAATCCTAATGGCTCTGCTGCATCGTGTTGTATGTCAAATGGTAATATTATAAAATTACCTATTTCAAATTGCTTTAATGCTTCTATTATCTTAAACCTATGACCTGTTAACTTTAGCTTTTGAAAAGTCCCTGCTGATGCATATATATTTATTCCATTTCTAGCAAAGTCAGGAGCATATTTTAAGTGGTCCATATGTTCATGTGTAACCAACACACCTTTTATCCCTCTAAAGTTATATTCAAGTTGCTTCTGTACCTCCTTAAAATTGATACCTGCATCTAATATCAATTTATCTGCTTGTGAGGCTTCTATCAGGTAGCAGTTACCTGATGAACTGCTACCTAATACTTTTAGTTTCATTAAAACGCTGGTTTTTCTTCTTTTGGATCTTTTTCATTTACTGATGCAGCATCATCTTTTTCATTTTCTTTTTCAACTATTTCTTCGTTTTCTTCTGCTGGTGATTCTTCTATATCAATTTCTTCTTTATTTGCGTTTTCTTCCACTTCTTTGCTAACCGCTTCCTCCTGGCTCACAATTATATAATCCTCTGGGTTTAATTCTATTGCTTCTTCTGCAGTATAAAATCCCATTGTTAAATCACTACAATGTAATCTTGCAAAGAAACTTACAGCTCTATATCTAATCATTACTTCAGGCATTGTTTTCCACTTGCTTCCTGACTTATTTATCCAGCCTTCCTTTTCAGCCATTTCCATTGTGATCCATGGCCCATCTAGTCTATTTCCATCGTTATCTAAAACATATGCCCTGCATTTCATATCAGTTTTTCCTTCGTTTATCATTTCATATTGTATATTTGTTTTGAACTTTTTACTTGCATTTATTGTTGCACTTAAAAACTGACTGCTCCAAGCTGGCCTACCATTTACTATGTATAAGTTTTGCATAACCATTAAAGGGTTAGCATTTAGTCTATTCGCCACATCTATTGCTATAACAATATTGGCTGGGTTATTATAATAATCTTTTGGAATAATTGTACTTTTTGCTAGTGCTTCTGACATCCTATATACTTGTGCAAAATCTCCTACACTTTTGAAAGCATCAAACTTTCTTAACTCACTATTTTCTGTTTTTACTAATTCCTTTTCTTTACTCATAATTATTCAACCCCCATTTTTTTAATCATTTTTATAAATTCTTCAGCATCTTTGCCTTCAATTTTTCCTACCATAACCTTATCTTTTGTTTCTTTGTTATTATCCTCCGCATCCACTTCCTGATCCGCTTCTTTTAATGCATTACCTGCTACAAGTCCACTTATAAAAGCTAGTCCTACTTTTTCCAATTCATTTAATTCTTCCATCTTTAATTTGTCCCCCTTACAATAAATTTCATTCCTGTTCTTTCTTCGCCTTCTATATTTACTATACTAAATGCAGGAATACATACTAGATCTACCCCTGATGATGCTACAAATCCTCTTGCTATTGCTATTGCTTTTACTACTTGGTTTATTGCTCCTGCCCCGATTGCTTGCAATTCTACTTTTCCTTTTTCTGCTATTATTCCTGCTATTGCACCCGCTACTGAATTTGGGTTTGATTTACTTGATACTTTTAACATTTCACTATTCATTTATTTTTCCTCCTCTTTTTAATCTTCAAATACTGATAGTTTATATTTGCTTCCACTATATCCAAAACATAGATTTCCACTATCACATATTAATGCTAATTCATCTAATGTTACCTCATTAGGACATTTATAAATTCTATATTCTCCATGGCCATAGCAGGCTTTTCTTGAATAAACTATATCGTTTTGTTCTAATTCTTCGCTTGTAGGTACTTTATGGTCAATATCACTAACTTTTAATATTTTGTATTTTTTCTTTAATTCTTCATATATTTGTCCATTTATTTTCATCATTTCCCTTTCATTTTCTTTGAAAGCATATGATGAATATATTTTTTTCTCCATTTAAACCACCTCGATTCTTAACTTTTGATCTTCAGTTACTATCAAGCTAATTATTTGTGCACTTATTGTATGTAGGCTATTTATACTTTCTCTATTATCTATAAATATTGGTGCTGATGTGTTGTAAAATCTAGATAAAGTTTTTATAATATCTAATCCAGCTAGTATTTTATGTGCATTATTTACATCCGCATATGGTACACCATTTACAAGTGTATCGCAGCACTCAACAAGTCCACCATTAATTTGTGTATCAAATAACCTGAATCGTACTATCTCAAAATTACTATTGATTGCGTTTTCTAATAATTCTACTTTTGTTTTTGTAAATTCTTCTATTTGATATTGTTGTGCTTCCAGCTCTTGTACTTTTTGCGATATACTTTCTTCTTCCGCTTCTAGTTCTTCTATACGAGCTTTCGTTTTCTCTTGCGTATCTCTTTCATTTAGTTTCTTATCTATTTCATTTATTTGATCCACTAGCTTTGCTTTTTTATCGCTAATTTCTGTAGTATCACTTTGTACGATTTTAGATATTGCTGTTTGTAGCTCCTCAACCTGTTTTACTTTCTCCTGGTATTGTGGTAATTTAGTTACATCAAAAGGTCCTATGCTGCTTTGTTCTTTTGCATTTTCTTCTAATTTTGTATTTATATCCAATAACTCTTTTTCTGTTTTTTGTATCATCTCTTGTAGTTCTTCTATCTTATTTCTATTTTCTTCTATAACACTATTTAAAGCCTGTCCTTCTTTGTTTATTCGTTGCTTTTCGCTCCCTTTGTGTTCATTAAAGTTACTTATAAATGTGCTTTTTAATTCTTCTTTCTTTTCTGTTGGATATTCCCTTTTACAAGTAGGGCAAATAAATGAGTTTGGATCAAATTCTAACTTTGTATTTAATAGTTCATCCCATTTTTTATATAATTCTTGTTTACTAGATTCTGCATTTTCTACCTTTTGTTTTCTTTCTTCTAGTTCTGCTACAAAATTTCTTTTTCTACTTTCTAATATGGCCTTTTCACTTTCAAGTTTTATTGTAGCTTCCGATTGCTGCTTGCTATGTTCTGTTTCTAGTTTTAGTTTCAATGTATTTAACTCGTTTTTTGCTGCTGCTAATTGGTCAGCTTTTTTCATATTTTCTTTAGCTCTAGTTTGAATATCTGTCATTTCTGCATCTATTTTTTGTATTTCTACTTTACAATTAGCCTTTTCTTTCTCTAGTTCTTCATAATTAATATCATGTTCTGTAATTAATGTATTAGTTAGCTCATCTATTCTTATTGGTATTTTTTCTTTCTCTTTGTTCAAGTCTTTAATTTTAGAGGCTACAACCTTGTTATAATCTTCTATTGTTCTTCCATCTAAATTATTTTTTAATATTTCAAATTGTTCATTTGAATTTAGGATGTCCTCATCTGTAATAGTAGTTCCTGAAATGTTTACTAATAACTCTCTTCTTTCTTTCCAGCTCATTTGATTATTAAAAAACAATGGATCCGTTATTAGTTTGAATAGACTTTCTGGTATAATATTATTGATTTTTTCCTCATAATCTTTCTTCTTTACTGGTACTTCATCAATCCAATAACTAGTTTCGTGGCCAGAAAATTCTTGTTGTTCTTGTCCTCTTTTCTTTACCCATTTCTCCTGAAGCATTTTTCTAAATATCATGTCTTGTCCATCTATTATTAAAGTAGCTTCTACTTCGTGTTCTAAATGGTGTATTGGATTATTGTCCTTGTCTAGTGTTTTTATATTAAAATCTTTTCTGTCGTTACTATCTTTGTCAAAAAATAACCATTTGAAAGCATCAAATACCGTGGTTTTTCCTGTTGCATTTTTACCATATATGTCTGTATTCTTGCCATCAAATGCAATTTCTAATTCTTTTATCCCCTTAAAGTTTTTCATTTTTAAGTTAAACAGTTTTATTTCCATTACATTTCCTTCCTTCCCTATTTATTATTGCTTGTGCATCTTCCATTGCTTCCTTAAATCCACAGTCAGCACATATATCTGTTTTATTATCTCTACGACTTAACGCTGGTCTTTTTCCAAGTGGTCCTCCACATTTAGGACATTTCTCCATTTTTACCTCTCCTTTTACAAATATTCTTCATACTTTTCACTTATATTTTTGATCCATTCTACATCTACTCTATCTAAGTATGTACTCCATGCTCCCTTATAGGTATTCCACCACCAGCCTTTTTTCTTCAAGGCATATATTAGTTGTGGCTTACACTTCATAGTAAATTTTATATAAGCTCGATCTCCCTCAATATAAGATGTAAAATTTTCATCTTCATAAACTATTTCTTTTTTTATTTCTTTTACTTCCCCATTAATTGATGCTTGATATAATTTATATATGTTACTGTTTTTTCTCCATTTATATTTTTCTTGTAGTTGCTCATATATTTCTATAAATTTTTTATTATCAATAGTTGCTAGGCTCATAATGTCTTTTGTTGGATCTAACCCTAGTTGCATAAGTCTTTTTATTCCTCCAACAATATATTTTACTTTTTCATCTTTTGAATCTTCTTTTTTTGCGTTTTCTACCTGCTCTCTTAAATCATCAAACCATTTGCAAAATTCTTGTGATGCTTGTAATATTTGTTCACTTTTGTCGAGCTTTTTAGCATTATAGTTTGCTGGTCCTGCTACCATAACTGGTACATGCTGTGCTTCATACTCTAACATTTTTGAACATTTTTTATAAACTTGATCTAATATTTTTTGTTTTTTAGCATCAGATATTGGCCACTCCATAACTTCGTTAATATATGATTTATAGCTTTGTTCTGCGTGACTTCCTCTATTATAGAAACTATTATTGTTTGCCCTTCGTATTAAGTCCTGGTTTAATTCATGTATTTCCATATTACTCCTCTCTTGATTTCTTTAAATATGTGTGCTACAATACTCAAAGAAACATTTATATAAGTGTTTTAATTAGAACTATTTACTACTTTTGCCGGTGGTCTGTAGTTCTATTTCATTTTCCTGACTTGGTAAATCCAAATCATATAAGTCAACTGCTATCCTTCTGTAGCTTTCTTCTGCGATTTCTTTCATTTTTCTTATTGCAATTTTCGAATCATTATAATTATTAGCTTCGCCAATATCAACGATTCGCTTTAATGTACTTAATATCTGCTGCTTAAAATCTTTTATTTCATTATTTTTATGATCTAATTGTGAATTTAGCAGTTCTATTTTGAAGTCTTTATCATTTTGTAGCTTTTCATTTAAGTTAGTACTGTCATCTTTCATATGCTTTCCTGGCATTTATCTCACCCCTTTCATCAAATTTCTTAATTTATATTTCATTGTGGCCAATGTTATAATGTGCCAATAGTAACATTTATCTAGTCTATCTGGTTTATTTTCTTCCATTTTTTCCACCTCTTTTTTTACTTTCGCTTTCTTCATAAATTGTTTCAATTACTAATATAATCAATAGACCCAAAACTGGTATTAAGTATTCTCCTCCATATGCTATACGACCTCTTATCTTGTTTGCGTAGCTTATTGCTAATATTGTCAGTATGATAGTCCCTATAATTATGGCTATCTCTAATATTCTTACTAAAAATTTCTTCTTATTTACTATTTTCATTTTTATTCACTCCTTCTATTATTCCAGCGTATTCTTTTAAGAATTTACTTTTTATAATGTTATAACTCCATTTTCCTCCAGGTTTTTTGGGTGGAGTTGCACTTCCAAAGTTTACAAATGGCAATCTTTGGCTTCTTAACCCTGCCCTTATATACTCTGCGTTAGCGTGTATCATTCTAGCAGCTTCATAAGGTGTTAGAGTTTCAACTGGTTTCAAATCTTCCATGTTTACCTCCTTTAATGTGTGGTGTTCCGCAATTTTAATTTTTTCATTTTTTTGTTCCTCCTGTGCTTTTTTTTCACACTATTTTCAAAAAAAATTATGTGATTTCTACATATTCTTTGTAATCGAGACTGTTCTTTTCACAATAAGCAATAAGTGCATTGCAGAATTTTGGACTATCTGCAGTTATTCTTTCATTTACTATTGCACTCACATATTCCCTTCCCATTCCTATTTCCTTTGCAAAATAGGAGTTGTTATCGTGGAACTTCTCTTTAATAAGTAGCCTAACCTTTTCTACTTTTGCTTCCATTTGTGCAGCCATATTATCTCTCCTTTCTCATGTGTGCTTTTTTTTCACACTTGCATTATATACTTATGTTTTTATAATGTCAATAGGTTTTGTACTTTTTTTTCACATTTTTTGTTGATTTTTTTTTCACTCCGTTATATAATATGTTTGTAAGGAGGTTTAGCGTAATGTTTGACCAAAAAAAATTTAGTGATATCTTGAATAAAATAGTGAAGTTATATGGCAGCATAAGCGAACTGGCTAATACTACTCGCCAAAGCAGAAGCTATTTTTCTAAATATATAAACCTTAGGCTCCAGGCTCCCCCAACTCCTAAAGTGCTAGAAAAAATTGCGGAGGCTTCTAGAGGAATAACAACTTATGATGAGTTAATGCAGGTATGTGGATATTTGGATTCAAATACTTCATCTAAAGAAATCATAGCACAAAATATATGTAGGGACTTTGAAAATGAAATAGATTCTCTTCATATAAATAATATAGATAAAGATTATATCTTCAATATACTAATACACCAAAATGAAAAAAACTCTACTATTTTGCACGAGTTAAGCAATTATATAGAAGCTAATTATGGCAATAATGATAAAACAAAAAAATTATTTGAAATTTTGGAAGTTATAGATCAAAAAATAAAAGATATTGTTATTCTTCCAAATAATATAGGAATACCTTTATATTCCATATCTACTAATAATATGGTTAAAGTAGGATATTTTCCTTTTGAATATGATACAAAAGACTATATTGCTGTAAAAGCTGCAAATGATAAAATGCTCCCTTTGCTTGGTAAAGATGATATAGCTGTTATATATTTACAAGAAAATATAATCGATGGCCATACTTTACTTTTACTGATAGATGATTCTTATTACGATATTGCAAAGATATTCTCTGAAGCTAACATTTGTAAATTATACTTTATGAATTCTAAATCTGAAGAATTAGAATTATCAAGAATAAAAGTAATTGGAGATGTAGTTTTATCTCAAAATAAAAGTGCATTCAAAAAAGGAGGTTTACATGGGACTATTTAAGAATAAAAACAATAATTTAAGTTGCCCCTTGATTCATTTAGAAGGACTACCTTTAGCAGCACAAACATCCTGCATTATTTCTTTAATAAATGATGCTTTAATTATTGAAACTATGAATAGTAAACAGAGATTTGAACTTAACATTTCTCAAGTTATCACTATTCAGCAAAATGCAAATCGACAAGTTACAGAAAAGAAAAAAAGTGTTGTAAAAAGAGGAATTGCTGGTAATATGTTATTTGGATCTACTGGAGCAGTTGTTGGAGGTTTATCTGGATTGGGTACAAAAGAAATATCTCAATTAGTATATGACTTAACTATCGTTTATACTACAAATACAAATGAAACAAATACACTAATATTTAGGTCATTAAATCATAATGTTTGTAACAATATTATTGAAAGTGTAAATTGTAAAATACCTGAAGAAAAAAGAAATATAAAATTATAAAAAAATCGGACAATGTGTTTAGTTTTTTGCGGAACACCACACATTATCCGGAGCGTAAACACTTCGAGAAGTGAATACTTTTATATTATATATAAAAAGCTTTCATTTTTCAAGTGTTATTGATGAAAAATGGAGGTTTTTTTAGTGAATAATAATTTTAATAGAAGAAGAAATGGTACAGGAACAGTTGTATTTTTAGGAAAGGGCAGATATAAGCCATATGCTCCAAGGTTACTAATTGGAAAAGATGAATCAGGTAAACCAATATATTTTGATATAGATACTTTTGAGGCGGAATTAGATGCTTTGGTATGCCTAGAAAACTGGAATAAAAATCCTTACCCTTTGAAAATTGACAGAACCAAGTATGATCGTATTATAATTTTTACTTGTTTTCCTGGAACAGATAAGCCTTATCCATTAGTTCCAGTTGATAGTAAAAAGTCCTCAATACATAGAAAAGACAAAAAGCACTATACATTCAAACAAGTATTTGAAGAAATGCAAGAGGCTTTATTTCCTGATGAAAAGGAAATAAAAAAAGAATTAGAAGATCATATCAAGCCTGAAAACAAATATGCTTATCATAACTCAAGAAATATGCTAACTGCATATCATAATTCTACAGGATTATATGATGTTATATATAGGGAATTAAGAACATCAGATTTTCAAAAATATATGCAAGAATCAGGAAAAACCCCTAGTGCTATAAAACAAATGGTGCAGCTATATAAAAATATGGATAAGTATGCATTCCAAGAAGATATTATAGATAAAAGTTATGCTCAACATATAAAGAAAACACCTATTAGCAGCACCTCAAGAAGAACACCTTTTACTTATGAACAAATTGAATATTTATGGAATATACAACCTGAAGATAAAAAGGAAGAAATAGTCAAAGACATTTTACTGTTAGCAAACTATACTGGATGTCGTGCTGAAGAATTATGTTTTATCTATACTGAAAAGATACATTTAGAAGATAATTATTTTGTTGGAGGATTAAAAACCGACAATGGTATTAACAGAGAAATTCCTGTACACCCTCTAGTTAAATATATCTTTGAAAAATACTATGATCCAAAAAATGAATTTTTGTTTATGAAAGCAAATGGCAAAAGACTATTTTATGCAGACTACAATAATTATTATAATAATAGTTTTATAGAAAAACATGAATTTATAAAAGGTAAAACTGCACATTGCGGAAGGCATGGATTAGAGACAGAATTACAAAAACTAAATGTTAAACCAACAATAATAAACTCTATCCTTGGTCATAAAAATGGTAATACTGGAGATGATATTTATAACCATGTTTCTATGGAAGAAAAACTAGAAGCAATAAAAATGGTAACCTTCAAAGCAGGTAAAATTTATGTACTAAAAAATGAAAGAAAAACCTCGTAAGACTTACTAAAACTTACTTGGTAAATAACAAACTAATAACAAATGAAATGCAGTAAATCGGCAAAGTGCTGGTATTACTGCATTTTTCTATATATTGTTTATTCCTGCTAAAAGCAAAGTCATGCTGAATAAATCAGCTTACCCTGTTTCCAGGTATCACTAAT
>CANPOS010000047.1 GCA_947575745.1 uncultured Clostridium sp. | reverse complement strand
AAGTCCAACACCACCAGGAGGAAGTCCAACACCATCAGGAGGAAGTCCAACACCACCAGGAGTCGGTTCAGGAACTTCATTAGGAAATATAACAGTACCAACTGGACTAAGAGACTCAAAAATAGGAGGAAGAGCTGGAGGTACTTGGAGAAGTAGGATGGCAGACTTAAGAGACAGAGCAGGAACAAATCTTGACACAAGACTTGCCAATACTGGTAGAGCATTAGGATATAGAGCAGCAAATAAACTAAGAAATGCACCTAAAACAGCAGGAAGATGGACTAGAAAAGCGGTAGTTGGAGGAATAGCAGGAGGAGGACTTGCACTTGCAGGAGCAGCAGTTGGAATAGCATCAGGAGATCCATCAAAAGCATTCCAACTAGCAGCAGCAGGAGGAGCAGCAGGATTTTATGGAGCAAACTATTATGGTGATAAAGCAGCAAAAGCAGCAGGAGGAGTTGCAGATATAGCAAAGACTTCTTTCTGGGGAGCAGACTTAAGAGATATAGATAGTAATAGATTCGATAGACAATTTGTAGAAGATCCTAAAAATAGAGAAGCTTTAACAAAGGCATTTGGATCTAGAGCAGAGGTAATGGAGAAGATAAAAGATGGAAGTGTACAAGCATTGCTAAACAATGGTATATATGATCCAAACAAAATGGGTAAAGCATTAAAATTACAGAAGAAGTATGCAGAACAAATAAGAAAAAATAATCCAAAGCTTTCTGCACAACAAGTGCAAGATCAAGCTTTAACACAAGCAGTAGCAATGGCTAAGTGGAATAGAGATGTAAGTACTAGAATATATGACCCTATGTCAAGAGATAGAATGGCATTTGAAAAGAGGCTACAAGAGCAACTAGAAAATGAAGGTGGAATGGATAAAAATTCAGCTACAGAAAGAGTAAAACAAATACTTAATGATCTAGAAACATTTGAAATGTAATAAAAACAGAAGGAGGCTATTATGCACAAATTTATAAGATGGTATAATCAAAACAGAAAACAATTTTGGATAGGATTTGGAATAATAGCCTTAGCTTTTATAATAATTAGAACATTAAATGCAATAGTTGGAGAAGAAAACGCACAAAAGAGAAATAGTATAAAATCACAAAATAGTAGTACAAATACAAGTACTACTATTTCTAATAGCAATACAAGTGTAATAACAGGAGAAACAGTATCAAACAATGAAACCAAGATAAATCAATCTATTATAAAAGAATTTATAGAATATTGCAATAATGGAGAAATAGAAAAAGCATATAATATGCTAACAAACGAGTGTAAAAGCTTGATATATCCAAGCATACAGCAATTTAATCAAAACTATTATAAAAACATATTCTATATAAATAGAATGTATACAATGGAAAACTGGTATAAAGATACTAATCTATTCACTTACTATATAACCTATACAGAAGATGTGTTAGCAACAGGAAATGCACAATCAGCAGACAAAAAAGCAGACTATATAACAATAGTAAAAGATCAAAATGGATATAAGTTAAATATATCAAGTTTTGTAGGAAGAGAAATGTGTAATAAATCCATATCAAAAAACAATGTAACAGTTAAAATAAACTGGTTAGACATGTACATGGACTATACAATAGCAAATATCAGTGTACAAAATAATAGCACTAGTGCAATTTGTATGGATAGTAAAAAAACAGAAGGCACAACATATCTGTATGACGAAAACAATGTAAAATACACAGGACTATTAAACGAGATAGCAGAAGAACAATTAGTTGTAAGAAGAGGAATGACAAATACAATAAATATAAAATTCAATAAGATATATAATCCAGAAAGAAGTATATATGGAGTGATTTTTGCAGATATAGTTGCAAACTATGAAGAATATGTACAAAATCCAAATAACAAGAAAAAAATGTCAATGATTGTAGAAATCTAGAACGACTTAAAACAAGGAGTAGCAATATGGATCCAGAAAATGAAGACTTAAAAAAAGGACAAAAACAAGACGACCAAGACATTGGAAGTATATTAAAACGTGGAAAAGATTTGTTTAAGAAAAAAACAAATCAATTTGTCATGCTCCTAAGAAAAATACCAGCATTTATTGCAGCACTACCTCTAATAGTTCAAGTGTTAGGAACCATAGCACTTATAGCAATTCTTACAACATTTTTATCAACAATTATAGGTTTATTTGGTGATAATGATACAGCAAATGCAGCAGCAATGACTGTAATTAAAAATGAAGTAACACTAACAAAAGCAGATGAGGAAAATGGATATTATTTTAAAATAAATCAGAATATATTAGATGTATATATAGAAGAAACATATAAAGCAGATCAGAAAGGTAACACAGACATCTTCCCAGATGACGAGGACGAAGAAGAGGAAGATAATGAAAATAATCAAGAAGTACCAGAAGAACCAGACGAGGAAGAAAAAGAAATAGATGAATATGACGAAGAAGAAGAGGAAAAAACAAAGCAAAGTATAGAAGATTGGTTTAAAGTTAAAGACTTTAAAGATTACTTTGTAAAAATGATAAGAGCAGAGATTGCAAGTACATATCCAAAACTTGGAGATTATGTAGGAAAAGAAGGATCAGAGGACAAGCAGGGAAACAAAAAGGACAAGGATGGAGATTATGTAGCACAAGGGATAGTACAAATACATAGACAGAAAATGAATGAAGATGGAACAGTTGAGCCAGAACAAGAGCTAACATATTTGCCACGTGAAAGTGAAGATCCAAATGAAAAAACACTAAAAAGCTTAATAGATGCAAATGATCCAGAAGCATTAGATCATTTCTCATTTGACGAAAATTCAGGGCAAATATATTATGCAACATACAGAAGAGTAGTAGTTACAGTAGATGGAGTAGAAGATCCAGAAAGAAGTTCATATAGAATTGTAGAGAATCCCCCTGTATCATATACAAACCTAACTGCAATGTGTAGTATGCCTTATGACTTTCTATTTGCATTACTTCAAACTTCAAAAAATCCAGAATATGTAATGAAAGTAGTAGATTTATTATTAGACAAAAGTACATTAATATTAATGATACAAGATCAATTAAATATTACTGAATATACAGAAGTAAATCGTCAGGTAGAGAAAACAGAAAAAACACAGTTAACAGGGCATGAAGAAACATATAGATATGGAAATACAGTACAAACAAATAGATATTGGTCTCATGGAGCAACAGTTGCAACATATTCCTTCCCAGCAGGAGATACAGAAACAGTTGTAAGTACAACTTATGAAAATACAGCAAATATATATATAAAGAAAGCAGAAACATGGTGTATGGATTTCGAACAGGAAGCTATATTAAACCCACCAGTAGAAACAGAAGGAGAAATAGTTGAAGTTACACATGATGAGAGTGAATATGCAGGACTTACATATCCAGACACCCCAGTAGAAAGTAATAGAGATAGTATACCAAGTCCATCTTCTGGAGCAACCTTTACAATAATTGAGAAATTTTTATCTAATGAAAAATTAGTTCATACTTCTAAAGTTGATAGCACAAGTTATACTTGGACAATAAGTGCTTTAACGCCAAAAAGAATAAATTATGAGAGATTTGTAGGGCTATGGAAAAATGATAAAGGAGAATGGTATGAGGGTTGTTTATTTAACGAAAATGATCCAAATCAAAAAGATGTAAGCTATCCTGTACCAGAAGACGAAAGAAAATTAGATGTGGTAGTAGATAATATTGCAGATCACCAAGGACAAACGATAAATGATTTAACAGAACTACTATCATTACATCAAAACACACAAACACATGAAGAATTAATGAAATACTTTTGGAATAAATATTATGGAGAAGAAATATATGAAGTAGATCTAGACAAATTATTAAATTTATTTAATACAGATACTTTTACGTCAATATTAGGCGGCTCAATATATGGAAATTCAGTAGAAGAAAAGGTATGGTTTGCGTTAATAGATGCTGGATTTAGTGAATATGCAGCAGCAGGTGCAATGGGAAACATATGGAGAGAAAGTGGATTTTTAACGAATAATTTACAAGACGCATATGAAAGAACACTTGGAATGAATGATACTGAATATACTACTAAAGTAAATGATGGAAGTTATACAAACTTTGCAAATGATAGTGCAGGATATGGTTTATGCCAGTGGACTACAAGTGGAAGAAAGCAAGGCTTATTAGAGTATACTATAAGAAGAAATGTAAGTATAAGTGATGCAAATTCTCAAATTGAATATTTACTTGCAGAATTGGGAATACAAAATGGTGCTTCAGGTTTAGCCAGATATAATCTACTATCATACCATGGATATAATGGCGATGATTGGATAAACGCAGATAGTGTAGAGAAAGCAGCAGAAGCATTTTGTTGGTCTTTTGAAAGACCAGGAGAATCAGGTGCAGCCTTATCACTTAGAATTGCTCAAGCTAAAAAATATTATGAAGAGTTTCATGGAAAAAACAGACCAGACTACAATGTTGATACAGTAATAGTAGGTTCATATGCTTTCCCACATTATTTACAAAGAAATTATTCTGGATCATATGGAACATCAACAATATCAGTTTCTGGATGTGGACCAACAAGTTTAGCTATGATATTATCTGGATTATTAAGAGACAATACAATAGACCCAATGTCTGTTGTTAACAATATAAAGGCGAATTGGCCAGATGGCAGTTACTATGTAAAAGGTAGTGGTTCAAGCCATCGTATATTTAGTAATGATTTCTTATTCAAATATTATGGAGTAACTTCACAATGCTATCCAAGTCAAGCTCAAGCATTAAAAGCATTAGAAGAGGGGTATCCAGTACTTGGAGGAGAAGACCGGACATTTCTTAGCACTTTTACCAGTATCAGAGGATTTAAAAGCACAGGGATATAAGTTCTATATATTAGATTCAGCAAGAGGGCATGATGGACCTTATAGGTCAGTTGAAGAAGCTAATAGAGTAGTAAGAGGATATTTAAGATTTAATGCTATTATAAAACCTTAAAAGGAGAAAAAATATGAGTAAAACACAAAAAATATTAATATTATTAATAATTATAGTATTAATTGTGTTAATATGTATTTTAGGGATATATATTATGTTAAGAAGACAAGGGATAGGTAATGAAAATAGATATGAGTATATTGAAGAGATGAAACCAGAAGAAAAAATCGCAATTGTAGATGTTAGGAACCATTATTATATAGTACAATCATGTGTAAATAAGTATTATACTTATAATGCTATACTATCTAATATAAATGAATATTATGGAGAAGAAAGAGAAGAAGTAATAAAAGAAGCAACTACTGATAATGCTAATATATTATATAATTTGCTAGACAAAGAATATGTAGAAAATAGAGGAATTACACAAAGTAATATAATAACAAAAATTGGAAAAGTTAATGATTCAATAATAGATATTAATAATATGTACGTTAGTGAAAAAACAACAAATATATCAGTATATATAGTGGAAGGAATATTAAGAGATAAAAAGCTAAACAATATTTCAAAATTTAAAATGATAGTAAAATTAGATTTTTCAAATGAAACTTTTAGTATAATACCACAAGATTATGTAGAAGAAAAATATTCCAATATTGAAGTAGGAGAAAATATTAATATAAAAATACCAGAAAATATAAATACTAATAAAAATAATAAGTATTTATTCAAAGCAGTTTCTGATGAAGCTTATGCTATTGATATGTTTAATAAATGTAAAGAAGAACTTTTATATAATCCAAAGCAAATCTATAATGACTTAAATGAGGATTATAAAAATGCTAAATTTAGTAATGAAGCAGAATTTAATAAATATATAGCAAATAAATATAGTAATTTAAAAAATATAAACGCAGATAGTTTTCAAAAAAACAAAAATGAAAATTACACACAATATGTAATAACTGATACAGCAGGAAATTACTACATATTCAGAGAGACAGCACCAATGAAGTATTCACTTATTTTAGACACATATACAATAGATATACCAGAATTTACAGAGAAGTATAAAGTATCAAATGACCAAGAAAAGGTTATACTAAACTTAAATAAATTTATGCTTGCAATAAATGACGGAGATTACAAATATGCATATAGCGTACTTGCAGATAGTTTCAAAAGAAACAATTTTCCAACTTACCAGACATTTGAAAATTATGTAAAAACAAGATTTTTCAAAAATAATAACTTTGAGTACTCAAAATTTGGAGATGAAGCAGGAACATATTACACCTACACGGTAAATATATCAGATGCTTCAAATCAGACAAATGATAAAATAACAAAAACATTTATAATATTATTAGAAGAAGGAACAGATTTTAAATTATCATTTAATGTGTAAAATAGGCATTTAGAAAACAAATTGTAACATAAATGTAACATAAATGTAATATAAACTTGTAGCAAATATGATATAATAATTACTGATTATTGCAAAAGAAGAAGGAGGAATAAAAGATATGTTAGAAAAACAAAGCAAAATAACAGTAGACGAACTAAAAACATACCTTTATTCTTTAAATGCCGAAAAAAAGAATGCAAAAGAAGAAGCGATAAATAACTATAAGATAAAATGTGAAAATACAAGAAAAAAGATAAAATTAAAAGAGATACAAAAGATAAATATAGCTATTACAAAAGCATATAAAGAAAAAATTCAAGCAAGAGATACAATATTAAAATTATTAGAAGAATGTGCTGATACTCCAAAAATGATGGAAAAATTAGCAATTGCCAAATATATGGTATATAGAGCAAATGTAAGAAGCGCAGAAACTATACTTATAAAGGCAGAAAGAGAAATAGGTAAAAGATATAATAATTTAGTAGAAAAGATAGAAGATGAATTAGATGCTTTCCCAGCATTAGATTATGTAGAAGAAATAGATTTTAGTATATACAAGACAGATAATAGGCGACTAGAAGAAGCCAAAGAAAAGTATAAAGAAGATTATACAGATGAAGAAAGAAAAGCATTGATACAAAAAGACTTAGACATGATAGCAAGAGCACAAATATTTAATACAATACCAATACCACATGAGATTTTGAAGGATTCAGATCGAGACATACAATCAAAAATGCCAAGATTTAATAATATTAGACAAAAAAGACTTAGAGTACTAGGAACAATGCAAGACGACTATATTAAGCTAGAAATCCCTAGGGAAATAACGGCTATGATAGATGATGCTATATTAAATATAGAAGGAATAAAGGATATACTTACAAGATCAGAGTATAATAAAATAAAAAATAGTCTTATAAGGAAAAGAAAAAAGGTATTTAGAAGTACAAGTGAAATAAGAAATACAATAAAGATAAAAGAAAGAAGAGCAGGAATTATAAATTATAATATTCAAGAAGCAAGATATGCAAGGATGGAAACTTTAAGGAATATTATAAATGAATCAAACTCAATTATAAGACAAAATCTTATGCCTGGGGCAGACGAACAATTAAAAAAACTTAAGGCATCTTATGAAAGAGAAAAGCAATATGCAGCAGTAATAGAAAAACTAGAACAAGAAGCAGGAAATGATATAACACAAAATAGAGAATTAAAAGCTTTCGAAGAACAAATAAGAACATTGAGCTATAAGATAAATACATCAGATAGAATAATAAGCGAAGAAGAAGCAAAAATAGAAAAAGCAAAAAAAGAATTAATCATTTTGTGGAAAATGGAAATTGATACAACGATATATAAAAGAAAAGAAGAAACATTAGAATTAGCAGCACCAGAAGAAAGAACAAAAAGTAAAATACAAAGAAGTAGAGAAAAGCAAAAAAAGACAAAAGGACTTTTTGTAAAATTAAAAAAATCACAAGGTGGAAAACATGCTTGTGTGTAAACCAGAATAAAAACACTTCGTTAAACATATAAATAAACGAGGTGTTTTTTTCATGAAAAAAATAATTTTAATTATTACATGGATACTATTAATAAACTTTATAGCAATACCAGTGTATGCAAATACAGATACAGAAGAAATTGAATTAACACAGGAAGAATTAAATCAAATATTAGAAACAGCAACTAGCTTAGAAAAAGCACCAAATATAAATTCAAGACATGCAATTGTGTATGATAGGGTATCTCGGAGCGATATTATATGGGAAAAAGGAAAATGAAAGATGTAAGATGGCTTCAACCACAAAAATATTAACTTCAATAGTTGTAGTAGAAAATACAAAAGATTTAAACACAAAAGTAAAAATATCAGCTAAGGCAGCTGGGACAGGAGGCTCAAGACTAGGATTACACGAAAATGATGAAATAACAGTAAAAGATTTGTTATATGGACTTATGCTATGCTCACGGGAATGATGCAGCTGTTGCACTTGCGGAATATATAGGAGGAAGTGTACCAGAATTTGCAAAGCTTATGAACGAAAAAGCAGAGGAATTAAATTTAAAAGACACACACTTTGTAACACCTCATGGGCTAGATGCAGACGAACACTATACAACAGCATATGAGCTTGCAAAAATTGCAGACTATGCCTTAAGTATAAAAGAAATTGCACAAATAGTAAGGACTAAAACATATACAATAAGTATAAACGGAAGCCCCAAAACTCTAAATAATACAAATGAGTTATTAGGAAATTTAAATGGAGTATATGGAGTAAAAACAGGATTTACAAATGGGGCAAATAGATGTCTAGTAACATCTACAAAAAGAGGGGATATGGATATCATATGTGTAGTGTTAGGTGCAGATACTAAAAAAGATAGAACAAAAGATAGCATAGAACTTATAGAATATACCTTTTCAAATTATCAAATGATAGATTTAAAATATATGATAGAGGACGAATTTGACACTTTAGTAGATAAATCAAAATTCTATATTGAAAAAGGAATAAATAATAATTTAAAAATAGATTTAGAAAAAAATGATATAACATATTATCCTGTAAAAAAAGATAAAATTAAAGATGTAAATATTGAGATAGAAATAAAAAATAAACTAGAAGCTCCTGTATACAACGGAGATATAGTGCGGAAAATTAACTATAAAAATAGACAATGAAGCGATAAAAGAGTTAAATATTTTTACTAAAAATGAAATTAGAAAAAAGGAAGTGTGGGATTATTTCGTACAACTATTGAGAAGTTTTACAATTTAATTATAATAAAAGTCAAGATATATTATATATTTTTTCGATAGACGTTGGGGGACCTTTTTAGAAAATGTTTGAACGAAGTGAATTACATTTTCTTAAATGGGGACGCAAGAAAAAATATATAATATATCTTGACTTCTATGTGAATATATGAACAACTTCTTTAGCAGAAAATATCGAAAAATGTTATGTAATATATTCTGTTTTTGATAAAAAAAAGTTTAAAAATTTTTCAAAAGTGATATAATGTACACAAGAAAGATTTCGGAGGAAACTAATGAAAAATAATCAAGAAAGTGAAAGTACTGATATAGAGAAATATTTAAAGGCAAATTGTACAAGCCCAGAAGAATACATAAAAGAAAATGAAATAATAACAGAAGGACTTACTAACACAGAGGCAATCCACATACTGGAAATGGATGGATATAATGAAGTAAAACAAGGAAGACAAAAGAAATGGTATAATTATTTTTTACAAAGTTTATTTACTCCATTTAACAGTATTTTACTTGGAATTGCAGTAGTTCTAAGCTATACAGATGTAATAATAGCAGAAAATCCAAGTTATGCAAATATAATAGTTATAGTAAGTCTAGTATTAATAAGTACACTATTAGAGTTTATTGAAGAGTATAGGTCAAACAAATCAGCAGAAAAATTAAAAGAATTGGTTGCAACAACTACAACAGTATTAAGAAATGGGAACAAAGAAAAGATACCATTAAAGGAAGTTGTAGTAGGGGATATAGTGCTATTATCTGCAGGAGAGATGATACCAGCAGATTTGAAAGTATTAGAAGCAAAGGATCTATATATAAGGCAGTCTTCTCTTACAGGAGAATCTGATGCCATAAAAAAAGTAGCAAATACAGAATTAAAAGAAGAAATGGAAACAATTTCAGATTTAGATACAATATGCTTTATGGGAACTAATGTAATAAGTGGAAGCGGAAAAGCAGTTGTAATTTATACAGGAGATAACACATATTTTGCAAGTATTGCTCAGTCTATAACATCAGAAAAACCAAAAACTTCTTTTCAAAAAGGTGTAGAAAATATTAGTAAATTATTAATTAGATTTATGCTAATATTAATCCCACTAGTATTTCTATTTAATGTATGGAAACACGATTTACTTACATCATTTACATTTGCAGTAGCAGTTGCAATAGGAATAACACCTTTACTATTACCAGTTATATTATCATCTAGTCTTTCAAAAGGTGCAGTAAGGATGTCTAATAAAAAAACAATAGTAAAAAAATTAGACTCAATACAAAGTTTTGGGGCAATGAATATATTATGTACAGATAAAACAGGAACACTTACAGAGGACAAGATTGTTTTAGAAAAGTACTTAGATGTAAAAGGAAATGAAGATGAAAGAAGTCTAAAATATGCATTTTTGAATTCATACTTCCAAACAGGATTAAAAGGTAGCATAGATGAAGCAATTATCGCAAGAGCATATAAAAATGAATTAGAAAAAATTTTAGTGGACTATAAAAAAATTGACGAAATTCCATTTGATTTTGTACGTAGAAGATTATCAGTAGTTGTAAACGACAATGGTAAAAAACTAATAATCACAAAAGGTGCAGTAGAAGAAATATTAAATGTTTGCTCAACCATGGATTATCAAGGAGAAATATCAAATATAACAAGAGAAGCAAAAGAAAATATATTAAAAATAAGCAAGGATATGAACAAAGAAGGGCTAAGAGTAATTGCAGTAGCACAAAAGATAGGAAAGCCTGAACAAGAAGAATTTAATGTATCAGACGAAAAAAATATGACATTAGTAGGATTTATAGGATTTCTAGATCCACCAAAAGAGAGTGCAAAAGATTCAATAGCAAGACTAAATAAGGCAAAAATAAGAGTAATAGTTCTTACAGGAGATAATGCAGAAGTAACAAAATCTATTTGTGAAAAAGTAAATATAAATTCAAGACGAATAGTAACAGGAGCAGAAATAGAAAGACTATCAGATCCAGGTGTAAAAAGGTTATTAAGAAATACAAATATATTTGCAAAACTTTCTCCAATACAAAAGGCAAGAATAGTAAGATTATTAAAAGAAAATGGAAATATTGTAGGATACATGGGAGATGGAATAAATGATAGTCCATCACTTACAAATTCTGATGTAGGCATATCAGTAGATACAGCAGTAGACGTTGCAAAAGAATCAGCAGATATAATACTTTTAGAAAAAGACTTAAATGTATTATTAGATGGTGTTACAGAAGGCAGAAGAACATTTTGTAATTTAATGAAATATATAAAAATGGCAGCAAGCTTTAATTTTGGAGAGGTATCTTCAGTAATTATTGCAAGTATATTATTACCGTTTTTACCAATAACGCCAATACAGCTATTGGTGCAAAGCTTACTCTACGACTTAGGACAATTAACATTGCCATTTGATAATGTAGATGAAATATATTTGCAATCACCAAGGAGATGGGATATAAAAGGGCTAAAGAAATTTATGATATTTATGGGGCCTATTAGCTCATGCTTTGATTTAATAGTGTTTGCTTTGTTATGGTTCGTGTTTAGGGTAAGGGAAGCGGCAGTGTTTCAGACAATATGGTTCTCTTATGGAGTAGTATCAAATTTGGTTGGAATGCACATTATTCGTACAGCACAAAAGCCATTTATACAGAGTAATGCTTCAAAGATGGTATACTTCTCATCAATATTATTAAGTATAATTGCAATGGTAGTTCCATTTACAATACTTGGAGAGATTATAGGACTTGTAGGAATATCATTAAAATTCTTTACAGTAATTATAGGGGTACCAATACTATATTGCTTTGTAGCAATACTTGCAAAGAAAATATATATTCATAAAAATGGAGAATGGATATAGGATTGTCATATGAGTGCGACATTGGGGACGTAGAAGATTGTCGCACTCAAAAATTTTATTCTATTGGCATTTTTTTAGTATAAAGTGAATACTATATATTATACATATGATTCAAGATTTTTCTTGACAAATTAGTTCAAATTTGTTATCATAATATAAGATTTGTTCAAAGACGTTATGCATTGGCAAGGTAAAATTATAAAAAATGCAGGTATAGTTTAGTGGTAAAACATAACCTTGCCAAGGTTAAGTTACGGGTTCGATTCCCGTTACCTGCTCCAGCTTAAACGGCGATATAGCCAAGTGGTAAGGCACGAGTCTGCAAAACTCTGATCCCCGGTTCGAATCCGGGTGTCGCCTCCAACAATGCTAGATGCATTTTGCAGTATGGGGGGTATAGCTCAACTAGGTAGAGCGCTAACCAGGAAGGTTAGAGGTTGGGGGTTCGAGTCCTCCCTATCTCCCACAAGAAGCACCTTTTATAGGTGCTTTTTTATGGGCTGAATGTCAATAGTTGGGGTGAGAATACCTGAAAGTATTTTCGTCTCAGC
>CANPOS010000046.1 GCA_947575745.1 uncultured Clostridium sp. | reverse complement strand
TTAATGGTTTTAAGTTCAAATGTTCATATTTCATCTATGCAATTTTCAGTGTACTTAAATTTTCAAAAGCCTTTTGAAAATTATTATTACACTATAATTTTTTGAATTATCTATTGATTTTTTGTAAATAATATAGTATAATACAAAAAGTTGTTAAATTTGTTATATATAGTTAGTAAAACTAACTTGTATATATATTCTTTTGGTGATAATTACATAAGGGTAATACCTGTTCCCATGCCGAACACAGAAGTCAAGCCTTATGTGCCGAAGATACTTGCGAATTTCTTTGCTGGGAAAATAGGTCGTCGCCAAATTTTATATTCCTCGTTAGCTCAGTTGGTAGAGCGCTCGGCTGTTAACCGATAGGTCGCTGGTTCGAGCCCAGCACGAGGAGCCAATTTAAAGTTAAGCTAGGAAAAAAAGCTTAACTTTTTTAATTTATTTACCTTGTTTTCCAGATTACTTTATTATATAATATTTACAATTATAAATTTTAATTGGAGAAATATATGAAACAAGATATAAAAATAATAGAATACCAAGAGAAATATTCAAAAGATATTATAAATCATATAAGAAAAATAGCAATGGAAGAATTTGAATATAAAGACTGGGAAGATTACTTTAATAGAATGAGTTTTGAAGAATATAAAAATAAAGGCAATAAATTTTGGATAGCCTTAGATGATGAAGATAAAGTAGTTGGAACTATTGGGGCTTTAAAAATTTCTGATAAAGAAGTAAGAATGAATAGTTTATATGTTAATAAAGAATATAGAGAATTAGGAATTGCAAAAAAATTATATTCATTATTTACAGAGTTTGTAAAAGAACAAAAATATGAGTGTATTACTTTGAGAACATTTTTTAAATTTACACACGCTATCAATTTTTATGAAAAAGAGGGCTTTATAAAATATAATGAAGATGATGAGTCATATTTTTATATAAAATCTATGATAAATAAAAGGTAAGAAAATTATGGAATCATATATAAAAAAGTAAAAGAGGATACAAATGATAATATTTTTAATTATAGTAATAACAATATTAATAGCTGTAATACTTAAATCAGTAGAAAATGTAAACAAATTTGAAGAAGTAAAAAAGAAACAGCCACAAATGACAAAAGAAGAATATAAAGGAAGGATAGGAGAAAGAGAAACTGCTATTTATTTAAATAAAATAGAAGGAAATAAACAGATAATAAATAATATAACACTTAATGACAATGGAAAGACTAGGCAAATTGACCATATAGCAATAACAGAGGCAGGAGTATTTATAATCGAAACAAAGAATTTTTCAGGACAAATCTATGGAAGGGAAAATTCAAAAGAATGGAAACAATATTTAGGAAAGAAATGTTATACTTTTGCTAACCCAATACACCAAAACTTTGGACATACAGAAATAGTTAGAAAAGTATTGAAAGGAAAAACAGAAGAAATTTATTCAATTGTTGTATTTACAAGAACAGGAAGATTAAAAGTAGAAGACTTAAAAGATAAAGTTATGTATGTTGATGAGGTAAAAGATTATATACAAGACAAACCAAAAGTTATTGATATTAATAAAATACAAGAAATTTATTTGACATTAATAGAAAATAGAGTTACAAATCAAGAATATATAGAAAATCACAATTATAATGTACAGCATTATGTTCAAGGAAAGCAAGAAAAAATTGCACAAGGAATATGTCCAAAATGTTATGGAAAATTGATAAAGAAAAAAGGAAGATATGGAGAATTCTATGGCTGTAGTAATTATCCAGAATGTAAATATACAATGAAAATAAAACAGTAGCAAAATAACTATATTAAAAGTACTAAACTGAAAACTAAGTCAGTTCTAGTACTTTTTTTACATACCCTCCTATTTACAATATACCCCGTAGGGTATATAATACAATAGAAAACTAAGAAAGGAGAGAATATAAAAATGAGTGACAAAACAACACGTAGACCAGAAGATGTAAAAAAGACAATAAGTACCAGACTAAATAGAATAGATGGACAATTGCATGGAATAAAAAAGATGGTAGATGAAGACAAATATTGTGACGATATATTAATACAATTATCAGCAGTAAATAAATCAATTAAAAGTTTAGCAAATTATATATTAGAAAATCATATGTATAATTGTGTATTAAATGATATGGAAAAGGGAAACGTAGAAATAATAGATGAAGTAGTAACTCTATTTAGAAGATTTCAGTAAAAAATTGTGTTAGAAAGGAGAAGCAAAAATTTGAAAAAAATTGTTTTAAGAATAGGAGGAATGAGTTGTAGTGCATGTTCAAATAGCTTAGAAAAATACTTGAACAAACAAAACGGAATAGAAAGTGCAAATGTGAGCTTAGTAATGGCAAATGCAGTTATAGAATATGATGAAGCAAAGCTAAAGCTAAAAGACATAGAAAAGTTTATAAAATTTGCAGGCTTCGAATCACAAGGACTATATAATATTAATGAAGAAAAGAAAAGCAATAAAATAAAAAAGATAAACTTTATAGCATTTACTATTCTATCAATAATACTATTATATATTTCGATGGGACACATGCTAGGAATTCCAGAAATAAAAATCTTAAGTCCACATGAAAATCCTACAAACTATACATTAACACTATTTTTCATTACAATACCATATTTAATATATGGGTTTGGAATTATAAAAAGTGGAATACTAAAACTATTCCATAGAGCACCAAATATGGATACTTTAGTTGCAATAGGAGTACTAAGTAGCTTTATTTATAGTGTATTTCAAATGATTATGATATTAAAAGGTAAAGTAGAATATGTACACCATCTATATTTTGAATCAGCAGCAATAGTAATATTTTTCATAAAACTTGGAAGATATATAGAAGGGATAAGTAAAGACAAAACAAAAGAGGCAATAAAAGAACTAGTACAGATAACTCCTAGTAGTGCTATTATTAAAATGAATGGAGAAGAAAAAGAAGTAACAATAGATGAGATAAAAAAAGGAGATATAGTAGTATGCCATGCAGGAAGTAAGATTGCAGTGGACGGAGAAATAACTTATGGAAAATCACATATAGACGAAACATTTATAACAGGAGAAAGTAAACCAAGTACAAAAGGAATTGGAGATAAAGTAATTGCAGGTAGTTTAAATTATGATGGTTATTTAGAATATAAAGCAGAGAAGATAGGAAAAGACTCAACAATATCTCAAATAGTAAGACTAGTTGTAGAAGCAACAAATACAAAAGCACCAATAGCAAAAATTGCAGATAAAATAAGTCGGAATATTTGTACCAGTACTTATACTAATTGCAATAATAACATTAATAATATATCTGATTTTAGGATTTGAAATAAGTGAAGCAATTATCACATTCGTAACAATACTAGTAGTAGCTTGTCCTTGTAGCTTAGGACTTGCAACGCCACTTGCAATAGTTGTAAGTGAAGGAATGTGTGCAAAAAAAGGAATATTAGTTAAAAAAAGTGATATTCTAGAAAATGCAGAAAAAGTTGATACAATAGTATTTGATAAAACAGGAACATTAACACATGGAAATTTAAAAATAGCAGAAATAGCAAACTTCACAGACAAAAGCGATAAAGAAATTTTAAAAACAGCATCAAGTTTAGAAACAAAATCAATGCATCCAATATCAAAAGCATTTTCAGACTATATGGAAAAAGAAAAATTAAAACCATTAGAAGTAGAAAACTTTGAAAATATTAGTGGCTATGGAATAACAGGAAACATTGGAGAAAACAAAATAATACTTGGAAATTCAAAAATACTTTCATATTTTGAAATAGAAAATACAAGAGAAAAAGAAGAAAAAGAATTGGCCCAAAAAGGAAATAGCATAGTATATGTTGTAGAAAATAAAACAATACTTGCAATAATTGGAGTAAATGACATCTTAAGAGAAAACAGCAAAGAAATAATAGAAAAACTAAAAGAAAACAATAAAGAAGTAATAATGCTTACAGGCGATAATAACGAGGTAGCACAAAATATAGCAGAACAAGTAGGAATAGAAAAAGTTATTTCAAATGTATTACCACAAGATAAAACAGAAGTAATTAAAAAGTTAAAACAAGAAAACAAAACAGTAATAATGTGTGGGGACGGAATAAATGATAGTCCAGCACTAGCAAATGCAGATATAGGAGTAAGTATACATTCAGGAACAGACATAGCAATGGATTCTGCAAGCGTTATATTGATGAAAAATGACTTAAATAAAATAGTAGATTTAATTAATATAAGCAAAAAAACAGTAAGAAATATAAAACAGAATTTATTTTGGGCATTTTTCTATAATGTTTTGATGATACCAATTGCAGCAGGAATTTTAAAACCAATTGGAATAAGCATAAATCCTATGATAGCAGGATTTGCAATGATATTTAGTAGTTTGACAGTTATACTAAATACTTTAAGATTAAAAAAGTAAAAAAGGTTTGAAAAAGAATTAGTATAGTGCTAGGCAAATTTGACTTAATAACCAGAGGCGTGCTTTTTGCACGTTGAGGATTATTAAGGTCAAATTTAACGACGCAATATGGCTGATTATGTTTCAAACTAAAATAAATTAAGAAAGGAATGTGTAATTAATTATGTTAAAAAAAGTAGTTTATATTGAAGGAATGAGCTGTGCTCATTGTCAAAAAAGAGTAGAAGAAGGATTAAAGAAACAAAGAGAAGTAAAGGAAGTAAAAGTAGATTTAAGAGAAAAGAAAGCAGAAATTATATTAAATAGTAATATGAGTGATAATCTTTTAACAAGAATTATAGAAGATTTAGGATATGATGTAAAGAAAATCGAAGGCTAGTACATTAAAGAAAGGAAGTAGAAATGTTAGAGAACAAAAAAGATATACTAAAGATAATAAGTTCAGCTATATTGTTAATTATAGCAGGAATTATCCAAAATGAAACAATAAGTTTAATTATATATATAATAGGATATATAATAGTTGGAGTAGAAGTTGTAATAGAAGCAATAGAAAATATATTTAAAGGAGAATTCCTTGATGAAAATTTTTTAATGACAATTGCAACTATTGGAGCATTTTTCATTGGAGAATATCCAGAAGCGGTAATGGTAATGTTATTATTTGACTTAGGAGAGTTATTCGAAGAATATGCAGAAGACAAATCAAGAAAATCAATAAGTGAATTAATGAATATAAAGCCAGACTATGCAAATATAGAGAAAAATGGAAAAATAGAAAAAGTAAATCCAGAAGAATTAAAGATTGGAGATACAATAATAATAAAACCAGGGGAAAAAGTGCCACTTGATGGAGTTATAAAACAAGGAATGTCTAGTTTAGACACAAAAGCATTAACAGGAGAAACAATACCAAGAGAAGTTAAAGAAAATGATACAATACTAAGTGGATGTATTAACTTAAATGGTATGCTTACAGTAGAAGTACAGAAAGAATTTGGAGAAAGTACAGTTTCAAAGATATTAGATTTAGTAGAAAATGCAAGCTCAAAAAAAGCAAATACAGAAAACTTTATAACTAAATTTGCAAAATATTATACACCAATAGTAGTATTTATTGCTTTATTAATTGCAATAATCCCAAGCATAATAACAAAAGACATAAATATATGGCTATATAGAGCATTAACATTTCTAGTAGTATCTTGCCCGTGTGCACTTGTAATATCAATTCCGCTAAGTTTTTTTGGAGGAATTGGAGGAGCATCAAAGATTGGAGTACTAATAAAAGGAAGCAATTATCTGGAAGCACTAGCAAAAGCAGAAACAATAGTATTTGATAAAACGGGCACATTAACAAAAGGAATATTTAAAGTACAAAAAATAAATCCAAAAAATGGAACAACAAAAGAAGAATTACTAGAAAAAGCAGCATATGTAGAAAACTATTCAAATCATCCAATATCAATATCTATAAAATCAGAATACAATAATAATATAGATACATGTAGAATTAAAGAAATAGAGGAAATTTCAGGACAACGGAATATCAGGTATAATTGATGAAAAAAGAGTATATGCTGGTAATAATAAGTTAATGGAAAAAATGGGAATAGAATATGAGAATATAGAAGAAACTGGCACTATAATACATATAGCAATCGACAATATTTATGCAGGAAATATTATAATAGCAGATGAAATAAAAGAAGATGCTAAAAAAGGTATAGATTTATTAAAGAAACAAAGCAAAATAAGAAAAACAGTTATGCTAACAGGAGATTTAAAGAATATTGCAGAAAAAATTGGCAATAATTTAAATATAGATGAAATATACTCAGAATTATTACCAGAAAATAAAGTAGAGAAAGTAGAAAAAATAATAGAAAATACAGATAATGGAACAGTAATATTTGTAGGAGACGGTATAAATGATGCACCAGTACTTGCAAGAGCAGATGTAGGAGTTGCAATGGGAGGAATCGGATCAGATGCAGCAATAGAAGCGGCAGATGTAATAATCATGACAGATGAAATATCAAAAATAGAAAAAGCAATAAGAATTTCTAAGAAAACTTTAATGATTGCAAAACAAAACATAATATTTGCAATAGTAGTAAAAATTTTAGTACTTATATTGAGTGCTTTTGGGTTATCAAATATGTGGCAAGCAGTGTTTGCAGATGTAGGAGTAACAGTAATTGCAATAATAAATGCCTTAAGAAATTTAAATACAAAGAATATGAACTAATATATTGACACAATATTAAATATGTGATAATCTAGTATTGAAAACTAGATTATCACAATTCTTGATTTGGAGGGAACATATGACAAGAATAAAATTAAGAGATAGGATATTACCTACATATACAAAAGGAGAAGAGATATTTAATATGACATCACATATTGTAGGTGGGGTAATTGGAATAGTTGCAACAGTACTTTGTGTTGTTATGGCAGCAATGCACCATAATGTATATGGAATAATAAGTGGTGCAATCTTTGGAGCAACAATGATATTACTATACACAATGTCTAGCATATATCATGGATTAAGGCCAAATACTACTGGGAAAAAAGTACTACAAATATTAGATCATTGCTCGATATTTTTGCTTATAGCAGGTTCATATACTCCCTTTACTCTTTGTACTTTAAGAGAATACGATACAGCAACAGGTTGGACAATATTTGGAATAATATGGGCAATGGCGATACTTGGAATTGTCCTAAATTCAATAGATTTAAAACAATTCAAAAAATTTTCAATGATATGTTACCTAGCAATGGGTTGGTGTATAATTGCAAAAGCAAATTTACTTCCAAGCTTGCTTGGAATAAAAGGAGTTACACTTTTAGTTGCAGGAGGAGTAGTATACACTATTGGAGCAGTGCTTTATGGAGTAGGAAAAAAGCATAAATATATGCACTCAATTTTCCATTTATGCATTTGTGCAGGAAGTTTATTGCATTTTTTATGTATATTGTTGTATGTAATGTAAAGTTTTATGAAGAAAATTACAAATTCAAGATTGCACATTTACATAATATATGATATAATACTAACCACTACTATTAATTTAGTAAGTATATTTTTGTTATCCTCCTGCTGACAGGATGATATATATGCAACTCAGAAAATAATTTTTGGATGGAGGTTTGACAATGGAGCGCAAAAACTTGGAATTGAAAGTAACCACTGAGGATGGTACCGAATGCTTAATCTACGAAACTGCTGACGGAACAATGGCTACACTATTCTCTGAGGGCGGTGGCAAATACTTTCATAAAGAGCTTGTTGGTGTTGGCGAATTGGAGTTGGGAAAGCATCTTCAATTCAGCTATAAAACCAGTTTATCCAGCATCGAGGAGTTCACGAGTAAATCTCCTATCGTATCAATCGAGGAAGATTAAGCAGATTGATACAGTAACAGAGGAGGCAGGGACAACAAGTTTTTGCCTCCTCTGTTTAAACATATATAATATGTAGAATATATAAAAACACAACTGAATATATGGTCAAAAATATGCAAAAGTTTTAAAAAAACTTGCATATTTTTTTTATTTTTAATATAATTACAATGACTAGAATAAAAAATGAGAAAGGGAGAACAGTAAAAATGCATGATATAGTTGAAATAACTGATTTGAAAGATATGTTAAAAAAATCAGGAGAATTATATGGAGATAGACCAGCATATAGATTTAAAACAGACGAGCCTGGAAAATTTGATATAATAACACATAAAGAATATAGAGAAATGGTAAATGCTTTAGGAACAGCCCTTATAAAACTTGGACTTAAAGGAAAAAGAATTGCAGTAATAGGAGAAAATAGATATGAATGGGGACTTTCATATCTAGCGATAGCTTGTGGAACAGGAATAGTAGTGCCACTTGATAAAGCATTGCCAGAAAATGAAATAAAAAGCTTAATTGAACGTTCAGAAATTGAAGCAATTTGCTATACAAAAAAATATGATGAAATAATGAAAAAATTCAAAGACGAAGGAGTAGGAAAACTTAAACACCTAATATCTATGGATTTAAGTGAACATAAAGATGGAATATATTCATTAAAAGAATTAATAGAAAAAGGGAAAAAATTATTAGAAGAAGGAGACAGAAGCTTCTTAGATGCAGAAATAGATAGAAAAGCAATGGGAATGCTTTTGTTTACATCAGGGACAACTTCAATGTCAAAGGCTGTAATGTTAACACACGAAGCAATAACAACAAATCTTATGGATATTTCAAGAGTACTAGAGATTCATGAAAGAGATACAATGTTATCATTTTTGCCAATGCACCATGCTTTTGAGTGTACAGCAGGTTTTTTATATCCAATGTATAAAGGAGCAGAAGTAGTATTTTGTGAAGGAATAAAACATATAGCAGATAATTTAAAAGAGTATCAAGTATCAGCAATGATTTCAGTACCAGCTTTATATGAAGCAATGTATAGAAGATTACTAAAAACTATTGAAAAAAAGGGAAAACTTGAAAAATTAAAAAAAGGTGTAAAGATTAGTAATGTGTTATCAAAATTACATATAGACTTAAGAAGAAAATTATTTAAAGAAGTTCATGAGGCTTTGGGTGGAAAAGTAAGATTATTTATTAATGGAGCTGCTGCATTAGATACAGATGTAGAAAAAGGATATAATGATCTTGGAATAAGAATAGCCCAAGGATATGGATTAACAGAAACTTCGCCAATAGTTGCAGCTAGCACAGACTATAAATATAAATTAGGTTCAGTAGGACCGATATTTCCAAGTGTAGAAGCAAGAATTGCATATCCAGATGAAGATGGAATTGGAGAGATACAAGTAAAAGGCCCAAGTGTAATGCTTGGATATTATGAAAATGAAGAAGCAAACAAAGAAGTGTTTGAAGATGGCTGGTTTAGAACAGGTGATTTAGGATATATAGATAAAGATGGTTTCCTATTTATATCAGGAAGACAAAAAAGTGTAATAGTATTAAAAAATGGAAAAAATGTATTTCCAGAAGAACTAGAAAATCTAGTAAATAGAGTTGAAGGCGTTTCTGAAAGTATAGTATATGGAAAACCAGAAGAAGATGGAGATACTAAAGTTTGTGTTAAAATTGTGTATGACGAAGAAATAATGAAGGAACTATATAAAACTACTAATGAAGCGGACATATACGAGATATTAAACAATAAAGTAAAAGAAATCAATAAAAAAATGCCAGCTTATAAATACATAAGAGAAATAACAATAACAACAGAACCATTAATTAAAACAACAACGGCTAAAATAAAGAGACATGAAGAACTTGCTAAAATTTTGTAAAATTTCCAACAAAAAAATTGTAAAAATAAACAAAAAGATGTTGACAAATGTAATAAAAATGTAATAAAATTGTAATTGAAATTTAAAAAGATATTTTAAATTTTCTATTGTAGTATTTTTGTAAATGTTGTATAATGCAAATAGTGAGATATAACATTAGTACGAAGGAGGGAGGTTTACAATGCTAAGAGTAAAGAAAACTGGCATAGTAAACATAAGAATGGTAATAACCGAAGAGAAGATTTTATCAAATATAGATAAGGTTGAAAAATTAATTAATCCAAATAGCAAGAAACAAATAGTTCAATTAGATGATGATGCATATTTTAAAGACTTAATAGAGTCAATAAAAATGTATTTAATTGAGTACCCAAAAAAGAAGAATTTCCCAGCTTCTGTATATAAGGCAGCTTACGGATTAGTAGAATATGCTACAAATCAATTTGAAGAAAATACAAAGCAAATTGAAGAACTAATAAGGCAAAGAGAGAAAAATATTGGTTTATCGTCACAGTTAAAGGGATTGCTAAATACTGTAACAAGTAAAGACAAAGAATGGAAAGCAGAAGTCAAAAATGCTGCAAAATTATTCCAAGAAGATATAATTGATGCTTTAGGAATTCTTGGCAGAGCAAAGGTAGAGACATCTAATAATTATAAAGACGCTGTTAAATTAGTTCAAGCAAGAATAAATAACCTTGAATCAAACTTACATATTGAAATAGATATGGAAAGAATAGAAGATAGATCAAAAGCTTTAAGTTATATAGGAATAGAAATTGCAGATGCATTAAAAGGAATACCTACACCAGTTGAAATAGTTGAAGAAGAATCAAGAAGCAAGATAGAGCAAGAACAATACTTAGAAGAAACTAGAGTAGATGTTAAACCAAGTCTATGGCAAAGAATTAAACAAAGTAAAGTTGCAAGAGCATTTACATATTTATTCAAAGCAAGAAATGCTATTGGAAACAATGTGCTTCCTGAAGGACGTGGAGAATGATATAATAATTATTTGAGATAATGTAGCACCAAGCAGATTGGTGCTATTATTATAAAAAGAAATGGAGAATGGAAATGAGTAAATTTGATGAAATATATTTAAATATATGTGAAAAAATAATAAATGAAGGATATTATGATCAAAATAGAACAGGAACAGCAACATATAAATTACCACACCAAATTATGCAGTTTGATTTAAGTGAGGAATTCCCTATACTTACAACAAAATTTGTAGCATTCAAAACAGCAGTAAAAGAATTATTATGGATATTTCAAAAACAATCAAATAGCATAAAAGAATTGCATGAACAAAATGTACATATTTGGGATGAATGGGAAATGGAAGATGGAACAATAGGTACTTCATATGGTTGGATTGTCAAAAAATTTAATCAAATAGATACATTAATAAATAAGTTAAAAACAAATCCACAAGATAGAAGAATGATAATAAACTTATGGCAAATACCTTATCTTGATACTGGTGCTTTATATCCATGTGTATTTAATAGCTGTTGGGATGTAACAGATGGAAAGCTTAACTGTATGTTAACAATACGCTCAAACGATTTACCTCTAGGAAATCCATTTAATGTTGCACAATATGCAGTACTTATACACTTAATTGCTCAAGTTACAAATCTAAAACCAGGACTTTTAACCGTATGCATAAGTAATGCTCATATATATGAAAATCAAATAGAAGGAATAAAAGAACAATTAGCAAGAAGGGATAAAGCACTTCCTGCTCCAAAGCTTTGGATAAATCCAGAAATAAAAGACTTTTATGATTTTACAATAGATGATATAAAATTAATTGACTATGAGCATCTTGGCAAGATTGACATGCCAGTTTCGGTTTAGAGAATACTGAGACTGTTAATGCTATGCATGTTACAGCTTCAGTATGCAGTTTGCAAAGCAAACCGTAGTCATTATAAAAAAAGAAGCCTAGTAATACTTGTTTCTTTTTCCAAACTTTAAGAAAGAAGGAAAAGTAGATGTTATCAATAATTGTTGCAATTGCAAGAAATAACGTAATAGGAAAAGACAATAAACTCATATGGCATTTACCAGAAGATTTAAAAAGATTTAAAGAACTTACAACGGGCAAAACTATCATAATGGGGAAAAATACATTTATATCACTAGGAAGAGTTTTGCCTAATAGAAAACATATAGTATTAACAAAAGATAAAGAATATAAAATTAACAATGAACAAGTAGAACTGGTTCATGGAATAGAAGATATAAAAAAATATATAGAAGATAGCGAAGAACACTTTGTGATAGGTGGAGCAGCTATATATAATTTACTTATGAAATATGCAACTAAAATGTATGTAACAAAAATAAATAAAAAATTTGAAGGAGATACATATTTTCCAAAAATAAAAGAACAATGGAAAGAAGTAGATAGTAAAAGAGGCATTAGAAATGATAAAAACCCTTATACTTATAGATATATTACATATGTAAAAAAATAAATACGAAAATCTGAAGAATTTATCAAAAAACTATTGACAAATGATAAAAGAACAAGTATAATACATAATTGTTAAAGGAAATGCAGGTGTAGTTCAATGGTAGAACCTCAGCCTTCCAAGCTGATGACGCGGGTTCGATTCCCGCTACCTGCTCCAGAAACTACATCCTTACATAGAGGATGCTTTTTCTTTCATAATAGTTGCTCCTTTAGCTCAGTTGGTTAGAGCAACCGGCTCATAACCGGTAGGTCCAAGGTTCGAGCCCTTGAAGGAGCACCAAAAATTCCCCAAGAGATTGGGGCTTTTTTTATGGGCTGAATGTCAATAGTTGGGGTGAGAATACCTGAAAGTATTGGCTGAATGTCAATAGTTGGGGTGAGAATACCTGAAGGCTGAATGTCAATAGTTGGGGTGAGAATACCTGAAAGTATTTTCGTCTCAGCTT
>CANPOS010000045.1 GCA_947575745.1 uncultured Clostridium sp. | reverse complement strand
GTAGCTTAGCTGGATAGAGCACTCGGCTACGAACCGAGAGGTCGGGGATTCGAATTCCTCCAGTCGCACCATACTCTCAATCCATTTTGAGAGTTTTTATTTTTCTTTTTGCAGTAAATATTTTCCCCTTATTTTGACTATTTTTCCCATGAAATTCCTCAAAATTTACTCTTTCAAATTCTTTTTTCTTTCGTTCTTCTGATACATGAATATAATAAAAATCTGTAGTTTCAAACTCAGCATGTCCCATTAATTCTCTTAAAACTTCTTTATCCATACCATTTTCACTCATTAAAGTTGCAAAAGAATTTATATCAATATTTGATGAATTTGAGGAAAATCAAACACCTGAAGCAAAGTTTGCTCATTCAATGGACAATTTTCAACCTTTGATTCTTAATAACAGTAATGATGGAGGAGATTGGAGAGAGCATAATGTTACTGCCAACCAGGTTTATGGGAGACAATAAAAAACAAAAGATGGTTCAAAAAAATTATTTGAAATAACTGATATGATATTGCAAGAAAATATAAAAAAAGGCAACATAAAAGAAGTCTAAAATAATATGCAGTAATGCAAATTACAACAAGTAGAGAAGATAATAAATTGAACTTATTTTTTTATTGTATATCTGTAGCAAGAATTATTAATTTATAGAATAATGGAGAAGAAACTTGCAATTCATCAAAATATAGCATTTTCTCATATACTTTAATAGGTGGTGAGAAAATTGAATTGCTGTGAAAGAAAGAAAGAAAAATATATTTTTTATACTTTGATAATTAGCTTGATTTTAATATTGTTAATGTGGAATGTTTTGTTAACAATATTAATATCAAATGATAACAGCACTAATAGCGAAAATGAATTTGACTGTTATTGTGTGGAACAAATGCAAAATATAGTTGAACAAATTGCTCGTTTATATCCAAATAGTGAATTATTTATTACATTAGATGGTGGTGATGCTGCAATAGGAACACCAGGAAAAATAAATCTAGTCCCAAATGGAAAATCTGGAACATTCCAAGTAAAAACTACGTCAGAGAATATAACTCAAATTGTATCAATTTGTAGTATAGATGCAATTATTCTACAAGATTAACAATACTATATTAGGACTAAGGGTGAAACTTAGTCCATTTTTTTACTTTATACATTATATAGATAGATTGCTTATCTTTTTATTTATTATTTTTTTGTTGGAATAAAGTTTTCAGTAAATTTATATTTATCCCTATTTGTTACATACAAAAATCCAATTATACTAAATACAACTGCTCCAATAAAATTAACAAATAAATCTTTCATTGTGTCTATAATGCCAATATCTAAATATCCATTTTCTATTGTTGTAATTGTTCCGTCTTTAGAATATATTTCTGTTTTTTCTATATCTTTTACTTTTATTGGAACATTTTCGTCATTTGGATTTAGTTCTACTGTTGAGATACTTTGTACAATTCTATCTTTTTGCATATCTGTTTTTAAAACACTATCTGCTGTAAATTCACAAAATTCCCATAATACTCCTATTGTCATTGAAAAGCAAAATGCTACTATTACAACATATATTGGTGATAAATTAACTCTTTTACTATTCTGATTTAACAAGTCTATTAATGAAAATCCTATTCCTGCACAAATAAATCCATTTAGTGTATGCAATAGTGTGTCCCAAAAAGGTATTATGCCATAAAAATTGTTTATTTCTCCTAGTATTGTTGCTGAGAAAATAAATAGATATATTATTGCTTCTAATACACTTGGTATTCCTATTTTAAATTTTTCTGATATTATTGTTGGTACTGTGAATAAGAATAATGATAAAATGCACATTGCTGCATTTTCTATATTTCCTGATAATATTTGAAATATCATACTAATTATAACTAATATTCTTAAAGTTAAGTATACTGCTATTGATCTTTTGTTTGTTTCTTTGTATTTCTTTTGCATTTTCTTCGAAAATTTTCCCATATTTTATTTCTCCATATTACTTTATTTATTGTCTATAATAACATAAAGGCAAAAAATTATCAAATTCTAAATATTATTCTAATTTTATTTCTAAGTCATCTATTGCTGGTCCATAAATCTGGTTTCCTTTATAGTCAAATTTTGAGCCATGACAAGGACAGTCCCATGTTTTTTCTAAGTTGTTCCATGAAAGCTCACATCCTAAATGTGCGCATACTGGCTTTATTTTATATATTTTTCCTTCTTCGTCTTTATATACTCCAACTTTTTCATCTCCTATTTTTATTATTTTCCCTTCTCCACATTTTACATCCTCTATTTCTTCTTTTGGTTCTTTGAATTTATTTATTATTAGTGAGTTTGCTGTTTCTTTTACCATTTCTCCAAATTCCCACCTGTTTTTTATTGGCTTTAGCCTTGTTGCTCTAAATAGTTCTGAGTATTTATTTTCTTTCCCTAATATATCATCTGTTATTATTCTTGCAGCTATATTTGAAGTTGTCATTCCCCATTTCTTATACCCTGTTGCTACATATACATCTTTCATTATTCCTGAGAATTCTCCAATATATGGTATTTTGTCTAGTGTTATACAGTCCTGCGTATTCCATTCATATATTACTTCTGCGTCTTCATACATTTCTTTTGCAACTTTTTCAAGTTCATTATATGCATTACTTAAATCTATTTTAGCACCAACTCTATGCCCCATCCCTCCTATTAATACTATTTCTTTTTCTTCGTCTTTTGCTGTTCTTAGTGATATTGTTGGTACTTCACTATTTATATACATTCCTTTAAATAGTTTATGTTTTGTTTCTATTCCTATTACATATGATTTTTCTTGATACATTTTTAGAAAATAAAACCCTGGCATATTTATTATTGGATAATGTGTTGCAATTACTATATTTTTAGCTTTCACAATTCCTCCGTCTTCTACATATATTCTATATCCATTTGCATCTTTTTTTATTGAATATGCTTTGCTTTTTTCATAGATTTTTCCATGGTTTTGTATAATTATTTCTACTAATTTTTTTAAATATTTTCTTACGTTAAACATTGCTTGATTTGGAAATTTGATTGCTCCGAAGTACATTTTTTATATTTGGTTCTATGTTTTCTGCAAATTCTGCTTCCCCTCCTATTTCCTTTACTGCTTCTACTTCGTCTTTTATTTTTTGTATTTCTTCTCTACTTTTTGTAAACACATATGCATCTTGTCTTTCAAAATCACATTTTATATTTTCTTTTTTTATTATTTCTGCAATTTCTTCTATTGCCTCTTGATTAGCTTCGTAATAGCTTTTTGCATAATCTTTCCCATAGTCATCTGTTAAATATTTATAGAATAATCCATGTTGTGACGTTATTTTTGCAGTAGTGTTTCCTGTTGTTTTTTGTGCTAGTCTTTCTCTTTCTAAAAGCACTACATTTTTTCCACTTTTGCTTAAGTAATATGCTGTGGTAATTCCTGTTATTCCTCCTCCTATTATACAAACATCACATTCTATTGTTCCATTTATTTTTTTGCTATTTTCTAGCAACTTTTTTTCGGTTTTTATCCATAATGATTCCATATTTAATATCATTTCCTTCCTAAGACACAAATCAAGTTTGAAAAAGAATTAGTATAGTGCTAGGCATTTGCTGAGACTGTTAGAGTTTACTCGTTACAGTCTCAGTATGCAATTTGCTTTAGCAAATTGTATTCCTTATTTTTAAGCTACTTCGCAATATGCTGATGATTTTTCAAACTTTTCTCCATAAAAATAAAGTACTAAGCTTAGTTTGTCTAAACTTTAGTACTTTATTCGTTATTTCACATATTTACTACTTGACTTGGTTCTACTCTACTTGCAATTTTTAAATTTATGTCTTTTTCTTTTATTCCTTTTTGCATAAGTTCATTTAATACAGTTTTTTGTGCAAGTTCTGGGAAGTTACTTTCTTTACTTAAATGGCCTAGCATTACATTTTCTAATCCATATTTTATAAGTTCTGATATTGTTTTCCCTGCCTCACTATTTGATAAATGTCCTCTTATTCCTGCTATTCTTGATTTTACTGAATATGGATATGAGCAAAATCTTAATACTTCTGGTTCATAATTTGATTCCAATAATACAAATTTACTTTCTTTCAAATTTGTCATTACTTCATTTGTCATTTCTCCTAAGTCTGTTGCTATACTTATTTTTTTGTCATCATTTTCTATACTAAATCCACATGAATCCATTGCATCATGTGAAGTAGCAAATGGTTTTATTTTTAAGTCTCCTATTTCAAATTCTTCTCCTATTTTGAAATAGTTTTTGTTTTCTATTTTTATTACTGATTTCTCATTTTCTATACCATTCCATGTTCCTAAATTAGCATATATTGGTATATTATATTTTTTAGTAAGTGTTCCTATGCTTTTTATATGATCTATATGTTCATGTGTTACTATTACTGCATTTATTTCATTTATGTCTTCACCTATTGATTCTAATGCTTCTGTCACCTTTTTTGCACTTACTCCTGCATCAACTAATATTTTTGTTTCTTTTCCTTGTACAAATAGGCTATTTCCTGTGCTTCCACTATACAAACTGCAAAATTTCAATTTGCTTACCTCTCTTTTTCTATTGTTCTTCTGTCACTCTTGTTATTTTTGCTCCAAGTTTTTTAAATTTTTCTTCTATATTTTCATATCCTCTGTCTATATGTTCTATGTTATATATTTGTGTTTCTCCTTCTGCAACTATTCCTGCAATTATTAGTGCTGCTCCTGCTCTTAAGTCTGTTGCATATACTGGTGCTCCTACTAGCTTGTCTACTCCTTCGAAAAATGCTACTTTTCCTTGTGCTGTAATCTTTGCTCCCATTCTATTTAATTCTTCTGTATATTGAAATCTTGAGTCCCATATACTTTCTGTTATTATACTTGTTCCTTTGGCTGTTGCCATAACTACTCCCATTTGTGGTTGTAAGTCTGTTGGAAACCCTGGATATGGTAATGTTTTTATATTTATTTTATTCGGCTTTTTACTACAGCTTACTCTAATTGTGTCTCCGCCTATATCTTCTACTTTTGCTCCCATTTCAATTATCTTTGCTGTTATTGATTCCAAGTGTTTTGTTATGCAGTTTTTTATTGTTATATCTCCTCTTGTTGCTACTGCTGCAAGCATAAATGTTCCTGCTTCTATTTGGTCTGGTACAACTGAATATGTTCCATTTGTTTTTAGTTCTTCTACTCCTTGTATTCTTATTCTGTCTGTTCCTGCTCCTGATATTTTTGCTCCCATTTTATTTAAAAAGTTCGCTAAGTCTACTATATGGGGTTCTTTTGCTGCATTTTCTATTGTTGATGTTCCTTCTGCTAGTACTGCTGATAACATTGCATTTATCGTTGCTCCTACTGATACTATGTCTAAGTATATTGAGTTTCCTTGTAGTTTTTTTGCTTTTACTTCTATTCTTCCTTGCTCTGTTTCTACTGTTGCTCCTAGTGCTTCAAATGCTTTTATATGTTGATCCATTGGTCTTGCACCTAGCTTACAGCCTCCTGGCATTCCTACTATTGCATGTTTACATCTTCCAAGTAGTGCCCCTGTTAGATAATATGATGCTCTGAATTTACTTGTTAAGTCTAATGGCGCTTCTACTGATGTTATATTTCTTGTGTCTATTTCTAATGTGTTTTCTGCAACTTTTTTTATTTTTACTCCTAGTGTTTCTAGTATTGTACAACATGTTTTTATATCACTTATTTCTGGAATATTATCTATTGTACATACTCCATTTATTAATAGTGTTGCTGGAAGTATTGCTACTGCTGCATTTTTTGCTCCACTTATTACTACTTCTCCTTTTAGTTTAGTTTTCCCTTCTATTACTATTTTTTCCAATGTTATTCCCCCATTGCAATTTTTTTATATTCTTAGGAAAGTCATCCACGAAGTGGTGAGTTGCCTTAGAATATAATTATGCGAAATTTAGAGTTTTTTAGTGACGTAAGGAACTTAGAAACTCTTAATTCCGTTTTTTATGTAGAATTTATTTTTCCTCAATTAATATACCATAATTCGTTTCTGTTTACAATATGTTTTTTTATTTTGTTTTACACCTTGAACCTCTTTATATTTTTTTGCATATTGTATGTAAAGTAATATTGTTTTTACATATTGGAGGTTTGTATATGGAAACTTTAAAGCGTGGTTCTATTCGGTCCACAGGTTATGCTCTTGCAGAGTACTTTAAAGAAAATTGGTTTTTATTCTGGTAGCATTGATGGTATTTTTGGAAATTTAACCTATAATGCTGTGGTTAATTTTCAAAAAAATTTTGGTTTGGTTCAAGATGGTATTGTTGGCTCTGATACTTGGAACGCTTTATATCCATATTTGTATGGGTATACTACATATATAATTAAATCAAATGATACCTTGTATAGTATCGCTAATAATTTTTCTACTTCTGTTAATAGAATTATTGCCGCAAATCCTGAAATTAATCCTAATAATTTAACTATTGGTTCTTCTATTATTGTTCCTTTTTCTTATATTGTACCAACTGATTTAAATTATACTTATGATATTATGCAAATGAATATTGCTGCTTTTTCTACTGTTTTTCCTTTTATCGAAATTGGCTCTATTGGTAATTCTGTTTTAGGAAGAAAAATTCCTTATCTTCGTATTGGTTCTGGTGATAAACAAGTCTTTTATAGTGGTTCTATCCATGCTAATGAATGGATAGCTACTCCTGTTCTTATGAAGTTTATCGAAAATTTGGCTAAGGCATATGTAAATGATAGCTATATTTATGGCTATCGCGCAAGAAACATTTTAAGTTCTGCTTCCATTTATATTGTTCCTATGGTTAATCCTGATGGTGTGGATTTGGTAACTTCTGCTCTTTCGGAGGATTCTGGGGCTTATAAAAAAGCTAAAAAAATTTCTGAAGATTATCCTAATATTCCTTTTCCTTCTGGTTGGAAAGCAAATATCGAGGGTGTAGATTTTAAAATATACCAACCATTTTTCTAAACGTCTTATAAGTGCTGATTTAAAAGATTTTACTTTTTCTATATTCCCCATTTTGATATGTGAATAAATCTCCTTCTTTAGCATCTTGATATAATTCCTTTGGAAATTCTATTTCTTCAATTCCTTCTATGCCATCATTCATAACACTATCTCTGTCATATAACCATATTCGTCCATCATACTTTTCGCCAACTTCATAAGTATGTCCTTCAATTCTCTTACTGTCTAAATATTCATGTTGTTCTTCTATTTTTTGTTTGATCATTGTATTTATTTCTCTTCCAACACTCTTTGTTCCCTCATTGTCTAATACAAAACCTATATCTTGTTTTCTTAATACACTTCCGAACCATAACACCTTCTGGTAGTTCTTCTTTTTGTTTTGTAATTACTTCATGACTTTTATTTAGCTCACAAATGCATAAATTAAAAGAATTACTATCATTAGAATTTACACCATATATATAATACATTTTCCCTTTTTCTTTGGTATTCTCACTATATTTTTGTAATATTTCTGCTCTTTGGCTTAACATTTTATCCCTATATCTAACAATTATCTTTTCGCCATTGAGTGTCAAGTCACCTGAATGTATATCATTGAAATTAAAATCAATATTAGCCATTTTGTTGTTATTTGTGTTAGAATTTTCTAAATAATTTGATAACTCTTTCATAAAGCTTTGTACAAAATTCTTCTCCTTTAAATTATTAAATAATCCATTTACAATGTCTAAATTCAATATGTAACCACTCCCTTTTGATTTTGTTTTAATATTGGAAATTCTACTATTGACCTATAGTAATAAGATTCAAATTAAAGTGATTATATATTATTTTATATACATTTACAATAGTTTTTTTGTTTTTTTAGATTATTCTTTGTAACTTTCACCAGTTGCATAGTCAATAATAATTCCTGGTTGCACATTATAACAATAAACATTAAAGTGGATACCTTTACCATTATCTTCAACAGACCAAGCCTCCATTTGCACTCCACTTGCTAAAAGATTGTTTTCTTTGAATATAGGTGTTACTCGATATAAAACATGATTACTTTCATTTTCATCAATATACTCTGCTATCTTGTTTTCAAATGGCAACATTCCTTCTGTATTTAAGTATCTTGTTCCTGTAATTAAGTTCTTTTTATTATCATTTTCTCCCGCAAGCTGCCAACCTATTAAGTGACAACGATTATACAAATACTTATCCTTAATTACGTCATCATATCTTTTTTGTACCCATCCAGAAAGGTCTTTAATATTTCCAATTTCTCCACGCTTTTCATCTTTTTGGGGCATTATTTCTTTACATATATTAGCATATGCAACTCCACTTCTACCCAAGTAATCCCATTCACTATATTTTTCAAAAGAATCCACAGTATAATCTTCTTCTGTAAAATATGGAATATTGTCATTTATTTCTACATAAGGTATTGATGTATACTCTGGAATAGTAGATAAATCAAATATTGTTTTTTCATCTGGAATTATGTTCTCTGTATTTAAATTTTGTATATTTTGCCCTATATATCCAATAGCAGTAATACTAATTAATAATGTTATCGAAACTATAAATTGCCAAAGCTTTTGATTTTTATTTTTTTGTTTTTTGCTCATAATTTTACCTCTTTTGTTTCTATATTTAAAAAAATACTATCATAAAAATAATCATTCAGCAACTTAAAAAAAGATTTTTTATTCATTTTAACTTATTTTGTATTGTATTTGTTCTAATTCAATTAATTCTTCAATTTTGATAAATTCATTTAGCTTAACAGAATTTAGTTTTGAAAAATTAAAATAAATATACACATTTTTATCTTTGTCAATTTCAATTTTATTGATTAGTCTGTATAAATATATTTTATCTATTTGCTCCAATTTCAAAAAGTTTTCTATTAATTGATCTAATTCCTTTTCTTCTTTTGCGTTTCTTTTATTGCTTATTTTTTCTTCTGTTCCAATTAATTTTTGCTCTAATTCTTCTTTTTGTTTCATTAGATTTGTTCTGTCAAATATAAATTTTTGTGATACTCTAACGTAATCTTCTTCAAGAATGATACCTTGTAATTTATCCATATACATTTTGTCTAAGTTGTTATTTATATCTAATATTGTCTTATCAATTTGTTCTAATTTCTTCTTATATCCATCTCGAATATCAAGTGTTTTATTTTGATATTTTTTATAGATCGAATTAAAAATTTCTTTGTCTGCATATATTCTACATATTTTTTTTACAATATAAATAATATGTTTTTCAAATTTTTCGTAGTTTATATTTAATGGATAGCAACTTCTTTTTTTATAATTGCTGCAAGTTATATATGGATATGCTTTTGCATTTCGTTTAGAATTCTTTTTAAGTACAATTTGCAGTTTTCTTTTGCAATGATAACAGTAGAGTAACCCTCTTAATAAGTAATCATATTTTAGTTTTGTGTTTGTTCCTCTTTTTTCAAGGATGCACCTTACTTTTTCAAATGTGTCTTTGTCGATAATGGCTTCATGTGTATCATTTACTCGTATTTGATTTTCTTTTTCTACTGTTCTTATCTTATGCACTTTATATGATACAACTGTTTTTTTATTTTGGACTGTGTTTCCAATATACACTTCATTTTTTAACATGTTGCATAAAGTTACTTCATTCCAGTCATAGTTTATTTTGTTTTCATACGACTTTGCTTGCATATAGCCGTGGACACGAAATCAAAGATTTCGACCACGTCTTATCTTGTACTAAGCCAGTTTTTCTATATCCTGTTGGTGATAAGTAATGGTTACTATTTAAGTAAGTAACTATTTCTACACTTCCCTGCCCATTTGCATACATATCGAAAATTTTCTCTACAATATCTTTTACCCTTTCATCAATTATAAGCTTATTTTTAATGCTAGGATGCCTTTTATATCCGATATGCAGGAACGCTACAAATATATTCCCCTTGTCTTTGTTTTTCCTTATAGACACTTCTAATTTTCTTTGATATATCTTTAGCATAATAGTCATTCATAATTGCTTTAAAAGGCGTTATATCGTTATTTGTGCTATCTATATAGGTGTCTATGCCATCTGTTATCGCAACATACCTTATATTATTTTTTGGGAAATAATTTTCTATGTAATGTCCTGTTTTAATATAATCCCTTCCAAGTCTTGATAAGTCTTTTGTTATAACCATATTAATTGTTCCATTTTCAATATCTTGTAGCATTGTATTAAATCCAGGTCTATCAAATGTAGTTCCAGATATACCATCATCAACATATTCTTTGATAAGCTCTAAATCATTCTCCTTTATATATCTTTGCAAAATATTTCTTTGATTACTTATACTTTCGCTTTCTTGTTTGTCTCCATCTTCACGAGATAGTCTTATATATATACCGTACTTTGAAGTTTTGGTATTTCAAGTTTAGCATTATCCCTCCTTGTTTTGCCAATACGAAGCATAGGACATTTATTTCTCGGAAGCTTCTCTTCCACTAAACAATGTATTTTTTATATAATCTTTAAAAATTAGTCCTATTGTTTCTTTCACACTCTGTTTTTCTTCTGTAAAAATACAGTATGTATTGAATTCTGGTTTATCTATCTTTGTTTCTCTTTTATCTTTATTCACAATTCCTCCCATCTATGTTTAATTAAGGATATTAAAGAAAATAGCTTATTATGACATTTATAGTAAGTATATTTGTAAATATCAGTGTCTAAAAAAATCATAAAAAAAGATATACTTTCTTTTATTAGAAAATATATCTCTATTATATATAGCATTTGTGCTACAAACAATTTTAAAGTTTTTTTCGAGTCAATACAACCCCGGGCGATTGATACAATGAGTATAATTGGTGCTATCCTAACAAATAGCCATTCAAATGAATGAAAAGCAACTCCTAAAACAGCATTTTCAGGATTATTATAATCCCAATTTAAATAAAGGCTATTTAATAAGAATAACGAGATGAAAATTATTATTATGGCTGCACACAATGAAATTAGTATCCAATGAATCGTTTTTCTTCTGGCATTCTTTCTCTGCAATAGCTGTAAGTTTATTATCTCTAGTTTTTCAGAAATTGCTTTTAAATCATCTACTTTAGACTCTGAAATATTTTCTCCAAGCAAAGTGCTTACTGGTGTTTCAAAAACTTCTGATATTGAAACTAACATTTCCGAATCAGGAACTGACAATCCTTGCTCCCATTTAGAGATTGTTTGTCTTACTACATTTAATTTAATAGCAAGTTCTTCTTGTGAAAGTCCTTTTGATTTTCTTAATTGTTTAATGTTTTCTTTTAACATTTTAGAACAACTCCTTTCTTTACAAACTATTATATAAAGAATAGTCCGTTGCTACAAGCAATGCTTATTAACATTCAAGTTTTATAGTCATACAATTTCTCGAGATGATTATAACATAAATGGCAAGTAATTTTGTGGCTTATTACTTACCTTCATCTTCATATTATTTTAAATTTTCATTAAAGAATTTTTCTATTTTATCAAATGGTATTACTTCCATATTATCATATAAATCTGTATGAACAGCATTTGGAATTATCATTAATTCTTTGTTGTCTGTATATTTGCTATTTGTAGTCATATCTTTATAAGCATCTTTACTAAAATAGCAAGAATGTGCTTTTTCTCCATGTATAATCAATACTGCTGAACGAATTTCATTACTATATTTTAATATTGGTTGATTAATAAATGATATACAACCGATTTTGTTCCATCCACCATTTGAATTTAAACTTCTTGAATGATACGCTCTTCCTTTATAATATTCGCTATAATCTTTAACATAGAATGGTGCCTCTTCTGGTACAGGAAGTTCTAAACAACCTCCTCCTAATTCGTAATTTCCATTTTTATAATCTGTAATTCTTTGTGCATTTAAAGCTACTTTATTGTTATATCTTGTTTCTTCATTATCTCCCTCATCAAAGTATCCATTTGCATTTACTCTAGTCATATCATACATTGTAGAAGCTACTGTTGCTTTAATTCTTGTATCAAGTGCTACTACGTTTAAAGCCATTCCACCCCATCCACAAATTCCTATGATTCCAATTTTTTCTGAATCAACATTTTCTTGAATTGATAAAAAGTCTATTGCTGCTTGGAAATCTTCTGTATTTATATCTGGACTTGCCATATATCTAGGTGTTCCTGAACTTTCTCCTGTAAATGATGGATCAAAAGCTATTGTCAAAAACCCTCTTTCTGCCATTGTCTGTGCATATAATCCTGATGCTTGTTCTTTTACTGCTCCAAAAGGTCCACATACTGCTATTGCTGGTAGTTTTCCTTCTGCATTTTTAGGTACATACATATCTGCTACTAATGTCATTCCATATCTATTATGAAATGTTACTTTACTATGATTTACTTTTTCACTTTTTGGGAATGTTTTATCCCATTCTTGTATTAACTCTAAAGTTTCACTCATTTTTATTACCCTCTTTCTTATAATTTTTTGGAATTTTATCAATTTCCAAAGTAGGCGCAATAGATGTAACATTTTCTACAACTTTTTCAGTTCCTGCTTCTATTGCTGTTTTATAGTACCACTCTTTATATTCAAATTCTTTTAAACAATTATTTAAGTCATTTATCTGTTCTTCAATAATATGCTTTTGTTCTAAAATCATTTCATATCTTTCTTGTAAAGTTGAATCACCTTCTTGAGCTAATTTGAGATATTCTTTAATTTTCTTAATAGGCATATTAATATTTTTCATACAATTTAATACTCTAAGCCATTTGAAATCTTTATTTTCAAATACTCTTATACCATTCACTCTTTTTATATCTGGAAGTAGCCCTTCACTATCCCAATATCTTATCGTTGCTGTTGTTACTTTCATCATATCAGCAATTTCTTTAATAGAATATGACATACTATTTTCTCCTTCGTTTTTCATTATACAAGTTAAAGTAAACTTTAAGTCAATACTTTTTTGAAATTTTATAATAATTTTTTAATTTATAAAAAGCAGATGTTTATCTGCTCCTCTTATTGTAAGTTTTTAGTCATACCTTATTGAACATTACTGTCTTTTCTTTCATTGATATTTTACCTACTTCATATCCATATTCTTTAGATTCCTTTTTGTAAGTCAAAAAGGAATGGTCTATATCAAATCCTAAAATATTTTTAATTTCTTCATAAGATAATTTATAACTGTCTTTCTTGTTTTCTTTTAAATATCTCCATAATGGCTCATATTTGCTCATTCCTAACACCTCTTGAAATTGTAAGTTTTTATTATAATTGTTTTATTACTCTACAAGGATTTCCGACTGCTACAACATTTGATGGTATATTTTTATTTACAACACTTCCTGCACCTATTACAGTATTATCTCCAATAGTTACCCCT
>CANPOS010000044.1 GCA_947575745.1 uncultured Clostridium sp. | reverse complement strand
TTTTGAAATTTGTTATCTTCTGCATATTTACTTAAAATTAATTTTTGATTTTTTATACTATTGCTTTCTCCTGCGAGTTCATCATCTCTTGATAAACGACAGTATAAAGCAGTGATTTTATCGCTTTCTAGCTGTTTCATAATTTACTCCTTTCTTTAGACAGCTTGAAATACGATATAAAATTATAGTTACTACATTTCAAGTAGTGTTTATAATATACCATATTTCAAACTAAAAATTCAATACAAAAATTTTACTTTTGGAAGATTTCAAAAAATCTAGTTAGTATTGTGTGTTCTGAATCTTTGTTAAAATAGGTATTTACCTTATAAACAGTACCTTTTATTTCTTTTTCAAAGTTCAAATTTTGCTCTAGATAAAAGCTTTTTAAATATTCTGTAATTTCTTCATTACTCATTTTAGAAAGTTTATTGCAAAATTCATTTTTTAAAGTTTCTAAATATTCATATTCTTCATTAGTTAGTTCAATTCTATATATTTTTTCATTATCTTGCATCTCTATCAGCCCTCCTTTTCTTGTAGTCAGGAGAGTTCCTTAATTTTTGTCTTTCAATTCTTGCTTGTTCACGAACTTTTCGTTCAGCTAGTATTTTCTCTTGCTCAAGTCTTTGCTTTTCTAGTTCATCTTGTTTTTCTTTAGCAAATAAACTTTTAAATAAATCAAATACTCTTTGAGGTGCAAGTTTTAGGGCATGGAAGAAGTCTTTTGTTTGTTCTACTATTTCATCATACTTTGACTTCCACTTATCTACTGCATTTCGTAAATTATCAATTCTAGTATTAAGCTCATATATCTTTTTATCTGCTACAATTCCTTTTTTAGCATAATTAACTAAATGAGTGTAGTTTTGTTCCTCAAGTTCTATCTTCTTTGAAAATTTCTTTTGTTTACCTAAAGAAGAAATATCAGCAATTTGTTTATCATATTTCATAAACTTATCAAAGTTTGATTGTTTTTCTTCTACTTGATTAGTTATCCTTTCAAGTCTTTCTTTTTCTTTTTTTACTTTAAAATCTAAGTTATCTAAATGTTCTCTAGCACTACCTTTAACACCTCTTATAAATCCTCTAAAACCACAATCACTCATATATTGATAAAATTTATCTTGTAATAAGCTATATGATTTTATAAGTTTAGCTTTTCCATTTTCATCATAAACAGGATTACCTTGATTATCTAGTAATAGCCCTGACTTCCATTTTTTACTATGGCTTACTTGATTTATTATTTCTTTTGTAGTTCCTATTAGAGATTTATCCTTGCATCTCTTTGACCATTTAATCTCTTTTTTTATAACAGGAATTGCAATAACATGTAAATGATAATGATAAATAGGCTTGCCGTATTCTTCTGTTAAAGCAACGTTTAACTCATCAGCATGCATTACTGCCGACAATATATTATCTTGTCCCATTTCTTTTTCAGCAAAGTGAAATGCTTTCTCATAAAACTCTTTTGCAAATTCATAACCGCCGTTTTGCTCAAAATAGTCGGAGTTAATATCAAATATAATTTCATCAAATATTTTAGCATTATCTTTTAGTCCTCGAAGTGATATTTCTCCATTATCAATCATTTCTTTTAATCTTTCGTTATATGTGCTTTCACATTTTTTGTAATGTACATTGTTTTGTGTTTGAGTTAAGTCAACATTCATATTAGAGTAAGATTTATTTTTTCGTTCATTATGTCTTTCTGCTTTTACAACACTTGCTCTAGTATAAGTTTCTACCCTAGCTACCGAATAGTTTGTTTTGTCCATGTAAATATCCTTTCTTGCAGGTAGCAAGAGGCGACCAAAGGGAGCTGTTACATAACTTTCTTTGAAAGTATGTAACCCACTATGACACTTTCAAAACTTCGTTTTGGAAAGATGCCAGTGGGCTCCTAGCGGAGGGCTCATAAATTATCTAATCTTGCGATAGATAATTTATGTTTGGCTTCGCCAAATCAAAATAATATTTTCATTTCCATTCAAACATTATTTTGAATACTGAAAAATTTTTCTGCTACCTAGCATAAAATTTTTTCAGTATCTTTTTGCTATGCTTTGTAAGAATATATAAGCAATCCTATATAATCTTTTTTAGCAAAACAAAAAGACCCATTATGCACAACAAATAAAACTACCAATATTGCAATTTCTTGCAAAGTAGTGAGTTTTACTTGAAACATGCTAATCGGTCTTAACCATTGCTGGACATTTTACATACTATTCTTTTAAACCAGCCAAAATATTTTTCACCGCATTGGGCTAATAAGTTTCCTACAAATCTTAATTCTCTATGTCTCGGAAGTGGAAGAATAGCTTATCGTATCCCTTATTAACCAGTGTTTCGTGTTTATTAATTTTTCAGTGTACTGTTAAATACATATATTATATATCACTTTTTTATGTAAATGTCAATAAAATTTATATTTTTTTACACGGAAATAGGGGTGTGATTAGAATCATGTTGAAAAGTTAACATTTATATGTTATAATTATATTATGCAACTATAAATCTAATACAGAAAGGTTGGTAAAAAATGATTAAGTATCTTATGCGGAAAACTATTTACAAGGGGGTAGATCACGAAACGCAGGACATGCTCTTACAACTTATTGCACGACACCATATAATCGAATTTGTTTGTTTTATGTTTTGGGCAGTTATCTATATTTTCCCATTCATACCATTATTCATAATCGATGTGTGTGAAGATGTAGAATTTTCTATGACTACTCAAATAGCAATTATAGCTTTTATGCTAATCTGTTTTATCGGTTTGTTAATATTTTTCAAAGTCTTTACAAGAGCTATGGTTGGATTTTCGCAACTACTAGCAGAAAAAGTTTACTTTTTGGGATGTACTAAAAAAGGCAAAGCTCTATCTAAAATAGATTTTGAAACTATCAAACAAGTCAATGAAAAGCTGTATGCATTTATAGCAACTCAAAAATGTCAAGGATATTGTTATTCAATTTGTTTTGAGATGTGTAAAGCTCTAAAAAAAGGAACTATAGAATTTATTGCAGTAAAGAAAATTGCCATGGATAAAGATGACGAAGATGATGATGGGAAAGCTTTTACAATGCATGTTCTATATATCAACAAGGGGTGGGCTTTCGACACATATAGCGCAAGACAATATCCAGTTGAAAAATTGCACGAGATCTATAAAGCAAAAGTTTATAAGGCATTTGATTTTGATTCGATTCGTGATAAATCGTATGATGAGTTTAGAGACGAACAAGAACCTGAATTAGCCAAGTGGTCTACTATCAATGATTGTTCCATGTTCTGGAAAAAAAAGACAGAGGAAACTTAAACATTTCACGACTGATTGTAAAATTTACAACCAGTCGTGTTTTCTATATTATTACACATAAATATATCTTTTAACAATTATCTCTTCAACTGAATTTTTTATATTATTCATCTTTTGTACCCATTCCATTTGATTAGTAGCTTTTAATTCTTCAGTTATATTTTCTTTTTCGGCAAACTGCTTCATTAAAAATTCAAATTGCTTTTGACATTCCATATCAATATTATATAGGTGTTCATATAGTTTATTATCCATAAATAAAATGATATATTCTGCTTTCTTATAATTCTTTAAATAATTCAATCTCATTCTTCCATACTTACCTAATTGATAATTTTTATACTTACTTTCTGCAAGTGTTAAATTTGGCATATAATAATCGCCAACTTTTGTATATGTAATTTTACTATCCATTCTCAAAATCCTCCTAAAATTTAATTTTACTACTTTTAGAACTATAATTTTATATCTGTTTAGCTGTCTATAAATACAAATTTTTATAAAGTGTACTTAATTTAGTCTTACTGGGTTAGGACTTATGGCAAAGCCAAAGTCCTGTGCTACGAAGAAATTTCAAAGGAGGGATTCTATGGAGCAAGAATTAGCATATTCTTTTCACTTGGGTAGTGATAAAAACAAAAGTAAATTAGCAAAGAAAGTTGCAAAAGAAAATGTATCTGGTACTACTTCTCTATCTAATAATGCAATTCAAAATGCAAAAGATTTATCAGATGTTAATAAACACAATTTAAGAGATTATGATAATCAAACAGAACTAATTAGAACAATTTATGGAACAAATGATATTGTAAATGATGTTAAGCAATTATATTTAGATGAATTTGAAAAAGCTAGAATTGAATATAATAATAGACAAACTCGTGAAGATAGAAAAATTAAAGATTATTTTAAAAAGGTATGTGAATCTCAAAATGATATTGCGTGTGAAATTATAATAGAACTGGGAGATATGGATTTTTGGAATGATAAAGACGAAAGATATAGACTTAAAATGGTTGATGTATATAATGAACAAGTGAAAGACTTAACAAAAATTGTACCAAATTTTAAAATAGCAAATGCAACAATACACTTTGATGAAACCTCTCCCCATATGCACATTGTAGGTGTTCCAGTTTCTTATGATTGCAAAAGAGGTACGAAAAAACAAGTAGTAAAATCAAAGCTATTTACTAAAGCCACATTAACACAAATACAAGATAAAATGAGGAATGCTTGTATAAAGTCTTTTAATAAGTTCTATGATATAGATTTTAAGCTAAAAGAAAAGCAAAAAGGTAGAAATCAAGACATCAATGTTAATGATATGGGCAATTACAGAGAAATAAAGAAACAATTAGCTAAAAAAGAACAAAAACTTGAACAAGCTAACACTCAAACTAAAACACTTGATAATACTAGCAATGATGTAAATAAAATATTAGACAATTTGAAACCTACTCTAATGAATAAAAATAATATGGTTATTTCAAGCGAGGATGTACAGAAAATCAAAAATTATACAGAAGATGTAAAAGATATCACTCAAACTGTTAGAAGTGTAAATGACTTAAATATGGCGATTAAGGATTTTGAACATTATACTTTTGAGATAGAAAAGGAAAATCGTTCACTAAAATATCAATTAGAACAAAAAGATGATGAAATAAGTAATCTAAAAAATAAGTTATCTATTAAAGATAAAGTTATTAATAAATTACAAACTGAAAAGGAAAAATTAAAACAAGAATTGCAGAAATTCAAAGGATTTTGGCATAACATTATGAGCCATTTTCACAAAAGAATTTGCTTTGATAAAGATAATAATTATAAAATTGTTAGTGATGATTTATATAAAAATGGTATATTTGATAACAACGACAATGAAATCGCCAATAATATTTTAAGAAAAGTAACTATACCAGATGAAAGCAAGCAAACCAAGAATAAAAAGAAAAATAATGATATCAGATTTTAAAAGGAGGAAATTTAGATATGGAAAATGAAAAAGTAAAATATTTAATAGATATGATAAATGATATGGATTTAAAAAATAAACTAAGACTTGCAATATGTATGAGTGATGGTAGTTGTACTAACCTAAAATATAATAAACCCGAAATGTATGCAATATTTGATACTAAGCTAAAAGAAATTGATGAAGAATATAGAACTACTTTAATCAATTTTGCCAAATATCATCTTATAATGTTTGCAATGGCTAAAATTATGGAAATGACAAAAGAAGAACAAAATCAAGTTGCCTTGTATTTGTTTAACAATATAAAGTTGAAAAATAAGTAAAATATTACATGTTCGCTTGTAATTGATAAGTAAATGTTGTATTATAATTCTATCCTTTTCATGAAGGAAATCTTTTTGAGGGGGTGACGCTATATGACCAATGCAGAACTAATCTTGAAGTTAGTTGAAATGCTTATTGAATCTGAAAAGAAACAAAAAGCAGAAACAGTTAATGGACAGAGTGGTCAAGGCAAAGATTAGTACATAGCTAATCATAAAGGGGTAGTAACTTCCATTTGCTACTCCTTTAATTTTTTATAAAACAAAAGAGATGCCTTCTTCCATTGCACCTCTTTCTAACTATATGACTTCTGCAGAACGTTAGTCAACTTTTAAGCTACTTATATTGTACTACTAAAAACTAAAAATGTCAAACATTTTTCAAATATCGATTGCATTTTTCAAATATCCAAAATTTTTAAATTGCATTTTATGAAGTTTTTTAATTTTAAAATATAATTAAATCTATTATCTAAATTTACCTTTCATCAATATAATCTGATTTATCTGATAATATTGTTTTTCTAGGCACTGATATAGAAGTTTTATCTGTTTGATTAACTAAATTTTGTAAAAATTCTCTATATCTCTCTTTTGGCGTTTTTCCATCTTTTTCTCTTTCTAAACTTTCTAAAAATTTTTGATAACATCCATCTTCATTTTCTTCTATTAGATGTTTTAATATTTTTCTTCTCTCTTCATTATCAAAAGTTCCATTTATTTTCCTTAAGGCTTCAATAATATTATTTCTGCAATTTTGGCAAGTATAACATTGTTCTTCCGAAACAGATTCAATTTCTTTTTCACCAAACCAAGAGTATGTTGGTGGAAACATATCTTTTAATCCATCATCTTCCAAAACTCTTTTTGTAACTTCGATAAATCCCCAAGGATTAGGCATTTTATATGCTCCCCTATTATGCATATATTCCAAAATTGTATTTTCTTTTACGCTCATTAAAAACAATGTAACTTCTGCATTAGGTAGATTACTATGTACTTGTTTTATGGATTCAATAACGCTATCTATTCTTTCAGACTCTATCATAAATGGAAAACCATAAATTAAATTGATATCTAAACCAATTCCATATTTGCGAAGTAGTTCATAAATTTCTTTTATTTTATTGTTATCTACTCCTAATTTATTAATTAGCTTTCGTGCTTCTGGATCCATATCCTCAACACCTATCTCAAATTCTATATCCTTTTTTCCATTATTTATGCTATTTATATATTGTAGTAATTCTTCTGAAATATGAGTTACATGTGTTTCTATTGTAATCGTTCTAAATTTTCCTTCCTCTATTGCTAGTTTCAGAATCTCTCTAAAAGCATCTTGGTTAAACTCATTTGGGTCCGTAATACTACCTAAACCTTCTAAAACCAAAACATTTCCTCTAATATTTACTAAAGTTCTTTTAAATTCCTCTATATATTGCTCTGAAGTTATCTCACATGACTCTAGTGCTCCATAATTGCAATTCCAACAGGAACCACCTTTTTTCATTTGACACCCTCGAGTTAAAAATCCCACTTGCACTACTGTTCTTTTATTATAATAATTTTCCATTATATGACATATCGAAGGATTACTTTGCTTAGTTGCAGTATAAATTCTTTTTTGATAATTTCTACTTATTCCTCTAATTATCTTTTTTGCTGATTTTTCTATTTCTGAAAAATTAGACTTTTTAAATTCGCTAACCATTGCTACCTCCAATAATATCTTTATTTATGATTAATTCGTCTAAACTCAATTTTTCCTTTTTCATTGGTAAATATTTAGGATGTCCTATTAGTATTGCTGAAATTTGTTCATAACCTTTTATTCCCAAATAATTATCAATTTCTTCTTCTAAATATAAAGTATCACAACACCAACAACTTCCTAAATTCATTTCAGTACATTTTAATATAAGATTTTCTATTGAAGCTCCAAGTGAAAGATAATCTGGCTTTTTATAATAAGCGTTTTTTTGCTTACTTTTATATAATGGATAATATACCATAATTACTTTATTTGCTTCTTTCATTTGATTAGCAGTACCTTTTACACTTGTTTTTTCATCCCTATTTAATTTATCCCATTCATACATCATTGATACAATATCATCTTTTTCTTCATCCGTTAATATGTAAAATCTCCATGGTTGTCTGTTTTTAGCAGATGGTGCAAATCTTGCAGAATTAATAAGAGTTTCTAATTCTTCATATGTTACTTCTTTATCATTATAATTTCTTATACTTTGTCTTTTATTGATAACTTCATCCAAATTCATCCTATTTCTCCATATTAAAATTAAAATATTTATTATAGTAGAGATATTAATATTTTTCTATTTTTATATTTCTTTGCCTTTTTCACTACTTCAACTATATCTTCTACAATATTTTCGGACATTTCTGTAATATTTGCTATTTCTTTTATATCTTTATTTTCTCTAATCATTAACAAACATGCATCAATTTTTTCCCAATTTAATGCGTTCTTAATATTTTCTGCCTTATCTATTTCTTCATTTGAGAAGTTTCTTGGCTTTAAAATAGGTCCTCTATTTACTATCCAATAAGCAATGTCCTCCAAATCTTCTTGGTTTTCCCAGAATCCTGCTGATGGTGGCTGATTTATTACCTCTTTTCTAGTGTCTAAAGCATTAGCCAATTCTATTACTTCATGCTTATATAGATGTTCTATTGGCTTAAAGTTTGCTATATTATCACCAAAAGTTACAAAAAAGCCTAATTCATATTCTGTTCTATTAGTACATCCTGCTATTACATATCCTTTATCTTGATAACAAGATATTATTGCTGTTCTATAGGAACACTTTGCTTTTCCTACTTCTAAAGCCGAATTAGAATTAAAAACATTGTCTTTATCTGATTTTTCTAATATTTGCATTAATTCCAAGCTTTTTCCTTGCAAAGGAATTTCTATTAATTTAATATCTAAATCTTTTGCTAGTTTTCTAGCATTGTATATAAACTTTTTCTCTAACTCACTTTCTTCTATCATAAATAATTTCACACGTTCTTTTCCCAATGCTTTGTGGCATAGTCTCGCAGTAACATCTGAATCAATACCACCAGATATTGGAATTACAACTATTTCATCATTTTCAACATATTCTTTAATAAAATTTACAATCTTTAAAATTTCTATATCTACATTTACCATTTTATCTTTCTCCTATAAACATTATAGAATGTTTTTGGTTAATTTTCAACAATATTATAGAAAAAACTACTTGAAAGTTTATAAATTTTATGTTAAAGTAAAAACAATAAATTGATTGATATTTGTATCAATCGTCAAGATAGCCGAAAAAGTTGTAGATAACTACGACGTTCGCTCCATAAGGAGATTTCGTCGAGCTTTTTGTAAGTATTGAAATAACTGTTTTTCAAAATTACAAAAGTTTGACAGATACAAAAATCTTAATTCTAACTCTTAGGGGTTGGAAAAATAATGAACAACTAATTGAATATTTACTATCTAAAAATGTAATCGTACAAAATAAAGAACAAGTATTAAGGAATATAGAAAAATATTCATATTATTCTATGAAAATACACTTATTGTTAATTGTATTTATATTAAAACATTTAAAGGTATAAGTATTTACATTAAAAAATACAATAAAGCTTACAAACATAGAAAAACAAAGTGATTTCATAAAATTTTTATGTAAACACTATTTTTTTATATTTTTTTGTAAAATAATTCTATTATCATTAATATTTTCTTCTTTTTCAATATCAGTAAAATAGAAATTATTTTTTATTAAAAAACTTAACATTTCTCGCCTACTATTTCTAGTTTTAATTTTCAAAAAATGATAACCTTTTTCTCTTGCCCAGTTAATTTGATAGTGCATTAATTGAGTTAAAATGCCTAATCTTCTGTAATTTATATCTACACCAGCCATCCAACAATAAAAGCTTTCATTATCTTGAAATTCATCATATCCAATGATATAACCTGCTGGTATATTATTATAATATGCTACTATAATAAGTTTTTCTCTGTCTTTATATCTATTTTCAAAATATTCCTTTTTAGGATTTAAAACATCAAATTCTAGTACATTTCTATGTACTTTAAGAACCTCTTCTATATTTGCTTCTTTTATTTCTATCATAATTATGCTTCCTTTAACAATTTATTTAATTATATTATAACATGAAATTATTAAAAATAGTATAGTAAAAAATTAACATTATCAACAAATTAAATTATGTTGACAGTATCAGCATTATAGGTTATAATATTTACATAATCAGATTATCTTGCAAATTGCAAGTCATATAGATGTAACTATTAACTCTTAAACAGAATTGTTAAGGAGGCAAAACATGGCTGAATGGGAAAGTACTTATGGAGGAATGCTTCTTCATAATGCACGGCTACTTACAAAAGAAGAAATCGAAAAGAGATATCCTCTTGAGATTGAGTCACCGATGGCTCGATTGACAAGGGAATTTGTAGCGAGAGGATTTGATATTCTTTATGGAGAAAATCCAAATCTTACTTTGTTTGAATTTCCGCCTTATGATTGGAGTGCCGATATAATTAAGACAGCGGCATATCTTTATAAGGAAACACCAGAGAGGATTGTTTTAGGCTGTTATACAGATATGTCAAAGCGTAAGGCAATTTATGCGGCAGTGAGATTAAGAAATTCAGGGGATATCCAAACAATTTAAGAAAAAGGCAAGTGCTTTTTGGAGTTTTTTACTCCTTAAAGCACTTGCCTTTGTTTTCATTAAGGTTCTTCGTCTTTGCTCAAATCTGAGGTATTATCAGAGGCAGACGACTCCTCAGTAGCATATGCACCAGACTGAGGGTAGGCTGCATGATTAGCATGATAGAGTGCACTATGAAACGGTTTACGGTTTTTGAGCATCGGTATTCTCTGCAATTTGCGTTCTCCACTACCACGCCCATAAGTCCGCTCCAGTCCTTTAGGCTTTTCCACAACGAAAACTCCTTTCTTATTCAAATAAAGCAATTTGCTAGATAAATAAATTATAATATAGATGGAAAGTATTGTCAAGAATAATAAATTATGTTAAACTAAGCAAAGAATATGAAAGTTTGCAATTTATAAATTTATACAGTAATAATAGCTTAGGAGGCACTAATCATATGGCAAAAACGTTTAAAATATCACAATTAATAATAGATAATGAAAAAGTATATGAGAAACCTGATAAAATACCAGAAGAATATAAGAATAATCCAATAAAAGAAGTTCTTTTTGGAGATAGAATAAGATATTTAACATGGATAGAAAAAAAGGATATAAAAAGTATTATTACCCTAAATGGAAGAGAATTAACTCCAGAGGAACTCTTTGAGTTTGTAATAGGAAATGATATAACAGATTTGGCAAAAACTAAGAAAGTATCTGAAAAAGTAGCTGATATAGCTATAGTCCTGGGAAATATAGCTTTACCTACAACTAGAGAAAGAGCAATAAAAGCATTTGAACTATATAAACTAGGACTCGTCAAAAGAATAATATTTACGGGAGGTATAAGTAAAGAAAGGGACAAAAAAGGCTTTATGCATCCTGAAACACTAGAAGGATATATGGACAATAAGCCATTAGAAGGATTAGAATGGAACGATTTACCAGAAGCTGATTGGGGAGCAGAAACATTTGTTAAAGAAGAATTTAATGATAATTACCAAGAACATTTATCAAAATTAACAAAAGAGTTTCTTGAAAGTGTAGGAATAAATCCAGAAGATGTCTTAGCAGAACCCTTATCTTCAACTACGCATGAAAATGCTAAATTTTGTAAAGATATTTTTGATTCAGAAGAAGTAGAGACTGGGAGAAAAGTAAAAACAGCAATAATTGTAACAGCTTGTACTCATGGAAATAGAGCAATGGGACAATTTAAAAAAGTATTTGGAGATAAGGTTAAATTTAGGTGGTGTCCATCAACAATAGACTTAGAACAATATGAAAGTTTAAAAGCTATATTAAGAGCTCCAAAATTTGATGAAGAAGCTTTTAGAAAAGAATTAAAAAGATTATATTGTACAGAGCCAAAATTAATACAAATTCTTATGAGAGAAATTGCAAGTAATAGAAATGCTTTTATTGTAGGAGATATCGAAGAACCTAGTATAAGAACTTTTGATAAAGAGCAAATGGAACATTAAAATTTGAGAATAAATATAAACACTTGCAAAAATTATTTAAATATTTGACTTGATATATAAAAGAAAGTATAATGTATATGAAAATACTTAAATTAGGTAAATTTTGGAGGTAAGTGTTATGAATGAATATTTGACACGCCAGATTTGGGAGATGCGGAAAACGATAGTCAGTATGCAAAACACACCAACAGTTTCACTTCAAAAAGTAAGAAATGGAATCTATCAGTTTTTACTATCAACATGTGGCTGTGAGAATGCATGCACATTTTGCAATTATGGATTTGATAACAATCTCACTTTGGAGATGGTTAAGCCTGAGCTAGAAAAAATTAATTTGGACGGTTTTAATATCTTTGAAATAGAGCTTGTAGCAAACGGTTCATTTCTTTCTGAAAGAGAAGTACCCTACGACCTATTCCTTGAAATTTTGCATTTTGTAGCTCATAAAGACATTCCAAATATTGTTATAGAAACACATTACAAAACTGTCACAGAAGCAAAAATTAGAAAAATCAGGGAAATTCTAGGGGAAGAACAAGGAATTTCTTTCGAACTTGGGTTTGAGAGTGCAGCAGAGGATGTAAGAGCCATATACAATAAAGATATTGACCTAGGTGAGTATCTTAAAATTGTTAAACTATGTGAGAAATATGGAATAACATTACAAATAAATGTGCTGTTAGGAGCTCCATTTTTGACTCGTAAAGAACAAATTCAAGACTGCTTAGACTCACTAAACTTTATTTTTTCATCAATGCCAAAAGAAACTATGGCAGTATTATTTCCAATTAATATCAAGGAAAATACGATGATTAAGCATTGGCAAGATATAGGAGTATATGAGCAAATTTCATCATGGGAATTTGTGGAACTCCTATACAGAATTCCAGAAGGATATTTAGACAGAATTGCGATTGCTTGGTGGGGAAACAGAAAAAATACTCATAGTCCTGAAAGCAGTATCCAGTATCCTAGAACTTGCAAAAAATGTAAAGGCAGATTGGTAGAATTTTACACAGAATTCCAAGAAATTTTTGATATAGGCAAGCGTAAAGAAATGTTAGAAAAAATTTGGAGAACAAGGTGTGATTGCGATATCAAATAAACTAGATGCATATGATAAGAAGGTGATAAATATCACCTTTTTATCGTTTATTTAATCTTATACATAGTTATTTTTGTAAATTTATTAGATATAAGAAAATTGGACGTTAGCGAAATCAAAGATTTCGACGTCCACATGTGCAAAATCGCTTCGTGATTATTGCACTGCCCAAGGTAAATACTTTCGTCTTTACTCAAATCTGAGATTCCATCAAGAACTGACGATTCCTCAGAAGCATATGCGTCAGTTTGAGGGTATTTTGCATGGTTAGGGTGGAATGCAATATACTACATGTAGATATATATTGTCAATAATGGTAAAATATATAGAAATCTAAATTAACTCTTGCAAAACTCTAAAAAAGGAAATATAATAATCATGTAACTTTAAGAAAAAGAAAGGAAAACAAAAATGAAAATAGGTATAGTAGGACTTCCAAACGTTGGAAAAAGTACAATGTTTAATGCTATAACAAATGCAGGAGCGGAATGTGCAAATTATCCATTTTGTACAATAGAACCTAATGTAGGAATGGTAGCAGTACCAGATGAAAGATTAAACGAACTAACAAAAATGTATGAACCAGAAAAAACAACACCAGCAGTTATAGAATTCGTAGATATAGCAGGGCTTGTAAAAGGAGCGAGCAAAGGAGAAGGATTAGGAAATAAAT
>CANPOS010000043.1 GCA_947575745.1 uncultured Clostridium sp. | reverse complement strand
TGATTAGTAGAATTACCATGATTATTAAGGCGATTAATGTAATTCCTTTGTCTTCTTGGAAAAATTGTTTTGCTTCTTCTTTTCCTTGTTTTTGGGTATGATTAATAAACCCTTTTAGGGCTTCTTTTTTGGTTTCCATTTGTTCCTCCTTGGTTTCCTTTGATTTATTTGGATAATATTCAAACTTATAATTTTCTTATGTCTGAACAGCATGAATATTATCTCAAGAGAATACTTTTTTGAAATCTAAGTAAAAAATACTAGTATCTAATATAATAAATATAAATAAATTTGCGCATGTCCGCGTAGCATGGAAGCGAACTTAGAAAATGTTTGAGCTTTGCTCTTACATTTTCTGTGAGGCGACCAACAAGGACAAGCAAATTTACTTTATATTTATTATCCTGTGCCTTTTTTACTTAGGTTTTTATTTCTCTCCTTATGGTTAGAAACCAAAATAGTCAAAGCCAAAACCAAACAAAACCAAAACTATCTTAGTTCCTAGCCATAAAGAGAGTTGTATTAACTAAATTATTTTTACTTTTATTGAATTTTTTAGTCATAATATGACTATATTTTTATTATAGTTATATTATGACTGTTTGTCAATAGTTATATCGTAACTATATTAAAATATTTATATATCTTGTTACAATTCACAGCTAACAAAACTAAAAGTCCGTGCAGGGGGATTAATTAATAATTTTTCGATAGACGTTGGAGCAACCACTTTAGAAAATGTTTGAGCGTGAGCGAGTTACATTTTCTTAAGAAGGGGACGCAAGAAAAATTATTAAAAATCACCCGTTGTAGGACATAAATAATTAAAAAGCTGTGAATAGTAACTATATCTTATTTCATTTGGAGGTTTATATGATTAGGTTAAAAGATCTAAGAGAAGATAGAGATTTATGTCAAAAAGATATTGCTGATGAGCTCAATATAACTCAAACTAATTATAGTAAATATGAATTAGAAAAAATTAATATCCCCATAGAAACTTTACGAAAACTTTCTATCTTTTTTAATACAAGTATTGATTATATTTTAGGTATGACAAATGAAATAAAGCCATATCCAAGAGTAAATAAATAATATTTTATCAAGATTAAAAGAAAAAAAGGATAAGCTCCAAAATAAAATTTGCTTATCCTTTTTTCTTTGTGCGACAATCTTCTACATCCCCAATGTCGCACTCTTTTATTCTTCTACCAAATGCAAGTCGTCAAAGGTTGTTACTTTAATGTTTGTATAATCTCCTTCTACAACTTTTATTTTATATCCTCCTTTTTCTAGCACCATACAATCGTCTGTTATTTCTTCATTTCCTTTGAATCTTTCATGTAGTTTCACTAGTGTTTCTCTTTCAAAACATTGTGGTGTTTGGATAAGATATGTATTTGCTCTTTTGGTGGTTTCTAAAACAACCCCATTATCATCACATATTTTTATTGTATCTTTTGCTTTTACTGCAACTGTTGTTCCTTTAAATTCTTCCATTTGCTCTAGGCATTTATCTATGTATTCTTCTCTTATTTTAGGCCTTGCTCCATCATGTATTATTACTATATCTGAATTTGTAACTTTTAGAGCATTATATACAGACTCCATCCTTGTACTACCACCATTTACATACTTAAGTTCTTTTTTTAAGTCTATATTTTTTACTATGCCTTCAAAATATTCCTTTTCATCTGGCTTTATTACTAAAATAATATCGTTTATTTTAGTACTTTTATCAAATGTCTCTATGCTATATGAAATTATGGGCTTTTCATTTATCTCAAATAAATTTTTATTTTTTCCTTGTCCAAATCTTGTACTATTTCCTGCTGCAACAATGATTGCTGTTACTGTTTTATTTTTCATAATTATATCCTTTCTTAAGTTTGAAAACAAATGCCTTCCATGATAGGCATTTTTCTAATGATTACAATTTGCTTTGCAAATTGCATACTGACGCTGTAACAAGCATAGCTTTAACAGCCTCAACAATATGATAGACAATAGTATGTCTTATATTTCTTGCTTAGTTCTCTGAATCCTTTTTTAGCCTTTTCTTTATTTTCAAATATTCCAAAAAATGTAGAACCTGAGCCTGACATAAGTGCTCCCATTGCTCCTACCTCTATTATTTCTTTTTTTATTTCTTCTGCTTTTTCTATTGTTAACTCAAATACATTATATAAATTTTTTGCTACTTCTTTTGCATTTCCTTCTTGCAATGCTTGTTTCATTTTGTTTGTATTATATTCTTGTTTTGTTATATTTCCTTTGTCTAGTTTATCATACATTTCTTTTGTATTACATGTAAACTCAGGTTTTATAACCAAAATATGGTATTTAGCATTAGATTTTATTTTTTCTATCTTTTCTCCTATACCTCTTGCAATAACTGGAGTATTATATAGAGATTGTGGCACGTCTGCTCCTAATTTAACTCCTATTTCTAGCATTTCTTTTTTGCTTAATTTTAAAGAAAAAAGTTGATTCATACCTTCTATAAAAGCTCCACAGTCAGTACTCCCCCCAGCAAGCCCTGCTTGCATTGGTATGTTCTTTTTTAAGTTTACTTCTACTCCACCTATTTTGTCAAACTTAGTTTTTAATATTTCATAAGCCTTGAATATTATATTGTTTTCACCTTTTAACATTTCTATATTTGTATATATTTTTATATTATCATGTTCATTTGTTTTTGTTATTCTAAGTTCATCATATAGGCTTATTTTTTGAAATATTGTTTCTAGCTCATGATAGCCGTCTTCTCGTTTTGCTAATACATTTAGTGTTAGATTTACTTTTGCTCTCGCCTTTTTATATACTGTTTCCATAATTATTATCTCATTTCTTATAGACTTCAATTCTTTCAAAAATTATTGTATCATGATACAGTTATAATTGCAAACACACTAATCCCATTTCCTTTACCAAACTCTGTTAGTCCTTCTCCTGTTGTTGCTGTTATCCCAACTTGTGATGTTGTTATGCCAAGTATTTCTGCTATACTTTGCCTCATTTCTTCTACTTTTGGAGATATTTTTGGTGTTTTACCTTCTATCGTTATTGAAATATGCTCTATTTTGTCATCTAAATACTTTAGTGCTTCTTTTACATATTCCTTACTGTCTGTTATTCCATTTTTACACATATTATCTGTTATCTCTCCTAATATATTTTTACATGTTACTCCTGAGATCGCATTTGTTATTGCATGAAGTACTACATCTGCATCACTATTTCCATTTAAGCCATGACCATCAAATGTGACTCCTCCTAATACCAATTTTTTCTCTTTATTTTCGATTTCAAATCTATGGCTATCTTGCCCAATTCCTACTTTCATTTTCTCCTCCTTATTCACATATTCTCTTAATCGCTTCACTAGTATTTTCATAACTTCCAAAGGCTGTTAGTCTAAAATATCCTTCTCCTTCGCTTCCAAACCCTACCCCAGGTGTCCCTACTACTTGCTTTTCTTCTAGTAACATATCAAAAAATTCCCATGAAGTGTATTTTTCTGGAACTTTAAGCCATACATATGGTGCATTTACTCCACCAAATACTTGATACCCTGCTTTCTCTAGTCCTTCTCTTATTATTTTTGCATTTCTTTGATAATATTTTATATTTTCTTTTATTTCTTTTTGCCCTTCTTCTGTATATATCGCTTCTGCTCCTTTTTGTGATATATATGATGCACCATTAAATTTAGTGCATTGCCTTCTACTCCATAATGGATTTAAAGCTATTTCTTTTCCTTCTTTTGTGTATGCTACTGCTTCTTTGGGAACTACTGTATATGCACATCTAACTCCTGTAAAGCCTGCTGTCTTTGAATAGCTTTTAAATTCTATTGCCACTTTTTTTGCTCCTTCTATTTCATATATGCTATGTGGTACATCGTCTTCACTTATAAATACCTCATATGCTGCATCAAATAGTATTAGTGATTTATTTTCTATTGCATAATCTACCCATTTTTTTAGTTCTGCTTTTTTTAATGCTGTTCCTGTTGGATTATTTGGAAGACATAAATATATCATATCTGCTTTTTCCTTTGGTATTTCTGGCATGAAATTATTTTCTGCTGTAAAAGGAATAAATATTATATTTTTTCTTCCAGCCATAATATTTGTATCTAAATAAACAGGATATACTGGATTTGCTATTGCTACGCTGTTGTCTACACTTAATATATCTCCAAAGTTTCCTATATCACTGTTTATACCATCTGATATAAATATTTCTTCTTTTGTTAGTTCTATTCCCTTTTTCCTATAATCAAATTCTGCTACTTTCTCCCTTAAAAAATCATATCCTATTTCTGGGCCATATCCTTTGAACGTTTCTTTTTTTGACATTTCTTCAACTGCATCGTGCATTGCTTTTATTGCTACCTTTGATATAGGAAGTGTTACATCTCCTATTCCAAGTTTTATTATATCTGCTTCTGGATGTTTTTTCCTATATTCTTCCGTTTTTCTTACTATCTCTGAAAATAGATAGTTTTGTTTTATATCTAAAAAGTTCTCATTTACATTAATCATTTTGACCTCCAACTGATTTAATTTATAGCTCTAACATTTTCATTAAATTCACCTTCAAAAACTGTCCTCGCTTTTCCTGTCATATAGACGTTTTCGTCCCATTTTATGCTTAGCTCTCCGCCAAGCAATTTTACTTTTATATCTTCCTTTTCATTTACTACCCCATTTAGAGTGCATGCAACACATGTTGCTGATGCTCCTGTTCCACAAGCTAGTGTTTCTCCTGAACCTCTTTCCCATACTCTCATTTTTACTGTGTTTCTGTCTAGTATTTCTATAAATTCTATGTTTGCTTTTTTTGGAAAATGTTTATCTATTTCTAGTACTTTTCCATATTTTTCTACATCAAAGCTGTCTACATCTTCTACTATTGTTATTGCATGTGGATTTCCCATTGATACACAAGTAAATATAAACTCTTTGTCTAGTGCTTGTATTTTTAGATTTTTTACGATTTTTTCTTCTGATATTACTGGTATTTTTTCTGCCTCTAATATTGGTTTTCCCATATCTACTGTTACTGTGTCTACTTTTTCTTCCTTAATATGTAACTCTAGTTTTTTTATTCCTGCTAGTGTCTCAATATTTAATTGTGTTTTGTTTGTTAGTCCTTTGTCATAAACAAATTTTCCGACACATCTTATTCCGTTTCCACACATTTCTGCTTGTGAGCCATCTTGATTAAACATTACCATTTTAAAATCCACTATTTCACTTTTGCATATTAAGATAAGTCCATCTGAACCGATACCAAAGTGTCTGTCACTCATAATTTTAGCTAGGCATGATATATCCTTGACTTCCTTTTCTTCCATTTTTGTACAGTCAATATAGACATAGTCATTGCCTAGCCCTTGCATTTTTGTAAATTTTATCATATTTTTTCACCCCATTATTTAGGTATTAATCATTTTTGGAAAATATAGTTATATTTTTCCAAAAGTTATTATACCATATTCATTTTAGAATTAAAAGGTTATTTTTTGATTTTTGCACGTCCTTGTTTTTATGTAAATGTATTATTTTGACTTGTTTTTGATTTTATGCTATAATTAAGTTACTATATTTGTAAAGAAAGGACTGACTTTAATGCCTGGTTTCTCTATGCATTGTGTCAGTGCAATGTATTTTTTAAATGCATTGCGCCAAAGAAACCCTGAGCTTGAGGAAGCTATCCATCACAACTTCATGTTGGGACAAATCCTTCCGGACTTGTCCCCTTGGAACGCAACTGACCGCCGAACTGGTCACATTGATGTTCGGCACTTCCGCGATCCTGACTTGGAGATTTCCAAGACGTCCCACGGCATTATCTTGCTTTCGGATCTTTCCGAAGCGAAAAGATACCTGATGCGGCAAAAGACGACTAACATGGAAACATGTGGTTATCTCGCCGGTATCTTTTTCCACCTCCACCTGGACAATGATATCTTCACAGATTACTTCTACAAGAAGTTCAGGTTCACTGGTGAAAAGGTTATCGACAATCGCACCGGCAGAAGCTATTTGCCCAATGATTTCATTTCGAAAAAGGGCATTGGCATTTACAACGTATGGGACTGCATGGCCTTTCTGTCCTGGGGCGAGCTTTTGGACGAGATGGCTAATCTTCCCGCTATTCTGCCTCCCAGCGGTTTTCCTCAGTATGACAGCTATCGTACTACTGAGAACTGGAAGAACGACATGGAAAAATTTGCAAACTCTGCACGTTTTTCCAGAGAAGCAATCGACGTCGATTACTTCCAGCTTCACGACTTCCTGCTGGACTTCGCAAGTAAAATGATGACAAGCAACGATCTCTTTAGTTTCTTGGTTCCTTAATGGGATTTCCCTGATATAGGAATCTCAAAAAAACAGAGCGGGCTACTTGAAAAATTTTAGTTTCTCAAGTGGCCTGCTTTGTTTTTCTTTAAATTTGTTGTAAATTTTGTTTCTTTGTGGTATGATATTATTATAATTTTATTTTAGATATGGAGGAATAATTATGTTGTGGATAATATTAGCTATAGTTGTTCTTATTGTTCTTTGGGTTATTGCTACTTATAACGGATTAGTTAGAAAGAAAATGAAAGTAGAAAACTCATGGGGACAAATTGATGTTCAACTACAAAGAAGATTTGATTTAATTCCTAATTTAGTAAATTGTGTTAAAGGTTATATGGAGCATGAAAGAGATACTTTAGCAAAGGTTACTGAGTTAAGAACAGCTTGGGCTAAAGCTGAAAATATTAGTGAAAAAGTTGAATTAGATAATCAGCTTTCAGGTGCTTTAAAAACTATTATGGCTGTTTCTGAAAGTTACCCAGATTTAAAGGCTAATCAAAACTTTTCTGAGTTACAAGAAGAATTAAGAAATACTGAAAATAAGATTTCTTATTCTAGACAATTTTATAATGACAGTGTTACAATGTATAATATGGGATTAAAAGTTTTTCCAAGTAGTATAATTGCTTCTATGTTTCATTTCACACCTGAAAAGTTATTCGTTGTAACTGACGAAGAAACAAGAAAAAATGTTAAAGTTGATTTCGAAAATAATTAATTTTACATGAAAAAAGCCAGCCTAAAATAATTAACTTTATTTTAGCTGGCTTTTAATTTTAAAGAAGGGAAGAAATAATATATGTATGAAGATATTCGTTCTAATAAAATAAGAACTGGTGTAATTATTTCTATTTTTATAGTTTTCATTACTCTAATTCTTTATTATATTTGTATGGCTTTTGACTTAGGTGCATTTTCCATTGTATTTGCTCTTTTGTTTTCAGTACTTGCTTCTTGGGCTTCATATTACAATAGTGATAAAATTATTTTGTCTATGTCAAAAGCAAGACCTGCAACTCATGAAGAAAATCAAAAGTTGGTAAATATTTTAGATGCTCTTGTTGTTAGCTCTGGACTTGGAGTTACTCCAAAGCTTTATGTTGTAGAAGATGCTCAACCAAATGCTTTTGCAACTGGTCGTAACCCTGAACATTCTGTTATTTGTGTTACTACTGGACTTTTAGAAAAATTAGATTATTATGAGCTTGAAGGTGTTATCGGGCATGAACTTGCACATATTGCAAATTATGATATAAGACTTTCTGCTGTTGTTACTGTAATGGTAAGCTTTGTAGTAATCCTTTCTGATGTATTTTCAAGATACTTCTTCAGAGGTAGAAGATCAAACAATAATGATAATAATGGAAATGCTATTTTAATGCTTATTGGGCTTGTTTTCTTAATCCTAGCTCCAATTTTTGGAAAGCTTGCTCAGCTTGCTGTATCAAGACGTAGAGAATTTTTAGCTGATGCGACTTCTGCTAAGTTTACTAGAAATCCAGATGCTTTAATTTCTGCATTAGTAAAAATTTCTAGTGATCCAAATGAGCTTAAATCTGCTAACAAATCTACAGCCCACATGTATATCTCAAGTCCTTTTAGAGATGAAAAAATAACTAAATCTAGCATTTGGTCTACACATCCTAGCTTGGACGAAAGAGTTAATGCATTAAGGAATTTAAAATAAAAAAACGCCTAAAGGCGTTTTTTTATTTTACTCTATATAGTGTCTTTGCGTTTTCATAAGTAATTTTTGCAATTTCTTCTACTGTCATTCCTTTTACATTTGCAATTTTTTCTGCAATATATTTTACATTTCTTGAGTCGTTTCTTTGTCCTCTATTTGGTTCTGGACTAAGATATGGGCAATCCGTTTCTATAAGTATCCTATCATTTGGTACCATCTCTATTATTTCATTTGCATTTTTTGAGCTTTTAAAGGTTATTGCTCCTGCAAATGATATATATAATCCCGCTTCTAGTCCTGCCTTTACTAAGTCTTTGTTTAACTGGCAACAATGCAATATTCCTTTTTTATTTGGTACTATTTTACCTTTTAATATTTCTATCGTTTCCATTATGGCATCTCTTGAATGTATTACTATTGGTAATTCTAATTCATTTGCAAGTTTTATCTGCTCTAAAAATGCATATTTTTGTATTTCTTTTTTATCCTTTTCCCAATGATTATCTAATCCTATTTCTCCTATTGCAACTATTTTGTTGTTTTCTTCTACTAATCTTTTAATTTCTAGTATTTGCTCATCTATTTCTTTTTCTGTTTCTGCTATTTCGCTCGGATGTATTCCGAACTGCTGCATATATGAAGTCATGTGTATTTGCCAATTCTATGGCTTTTTTTGAATTTTCTATATTGTCACCTACTACTACTGTATTTTCTATTCCTGCTTCATATATTTTTTTTATTATCTCTTCTCTATCTTCATTAAATGCTTCGTCATTATAGTGTGAGTGTGTATCAAATAGTTTCAAGCTTTCAAACTCCTTTCCAAGTAGCAATTACCATAGCAATTGCAAATTCTTTACAGTGTGATATGCTTATTTCTATATTTTTTAAGTCTTTTGGTTCCTTATTTATAAAGTTTATTGTTGGCCTTCCGATTTTTATCGTTTATAACTTCTACATCTTTCCATGTTAAATCAAATTTACTTTCTAATTTATTTGATATTGCTTTAAATATTGCTTCTTTTGCTGCAAATCTTGCGGCATAATGCTGATACTTCATAGCTTTTTTACTTTCGCAATATTCTATTTCACTTTCATTGTATACTTCTTTTAAAAATCTTTCTGTTATCGATTTTTTTATTCTGTCTATTTCTATAATATCTGTTCCACATGTTATTTCCATTGCATATTGCTCCTTATTTTAGTTTAAATAATATTATGAAATTCACTACATTCGTGATTAAAGAGATTACTAATAAAAATAATATTATTTTGTTTACTTTTTCATTATCTCTTACTCTAAAATCTTTATATACTACATCATATTGTTTTTTTGCCTTTTCATAAATATCATCTAGTTCTAATATTTCTGATGCTTCTTTATATATTAATATTCCATTGTCATTATTAGTTATTTCATGTATCCAAATATCATTTGTAAAGTTTACAAACTTTTCCTTTATTGCTCCTGCTTTTTTGATGTTTTTAAATTCTTTTAATAATTTTGTTAAGTAGTATTTTTTGTATAATGTAAATATATATGTGTATAGGTATTCATTTTCAAATTCAAATGGTAAATTTGTATAATTTACTGTATTTATGCTTGATGCTATTAGGTTCACTCCTGCATTACTTATTCCTATCTTTATGTATTCTCCCAAATTTACTGTTTTTAGTCTATCATTATTAAAACTTGAATTAAATTCACTATTTAATACATTTGCATATTTAAAAAATTCTTTTTCTATTCCTGAAAAGTCATTTCTATCGTTCCAATATTCCTGATCTATACATACATATGAATATATCAAAAATCTATTTGTGTCTATATCCATTTTTTTGGCTTCTCTTGTACTTCCTGTAAGCTCTTTTATAAGCTCTGACAATTTCTTTATGTCATTAAAAGTTCCTGTTTGTATTTTTATCTTACTAGAGTTTAGTCCTTCATTTACTTCTGAGTTTATATCTCTAAATCTAAAGTTAAAGTTTAATAAGTCTGAAAATTTATCTGTTCCTTCTATATTTGTTTTTAATAGTAAAAAGCATATTCCTGTATTAAAACATATTATTTCAATTTTTTCTATTTTGAAGAATATTCCGTCCTCTTCTCCTGCTTTTGCTTGCACATCTTGTCCTAAATTGTACTCAAATATTGTACATGGAGCTTGTGATAACATATTTGCTTTTAGTTTTATTCCCGAGGAATTAAATATTTTTCTATTTGAATCCGCAAATCCAAAACTTTTAAACATATATTCTTTTACTGTTGGAAGGAAATAGCTATATAGATTAGCATTTTTTCTTTTTTCAAATATTTTTAATGTACATTTATTATTCTTTAAAAGCTTTTGTATGTATTTGTTGTATTTTTCTTCTTTTACTACATAAGGATATATAAAATAGCTATAATGATACTTTATCTTTAGTTCCATTTGTTTGTTCCCTTCTTTTTTTATTTTACACATCTAGGTAATAGTTTGCATTTACATCTTCACACAAGTGCCATGAACCTATAAAATCTATTTTTGTGTTGTTATCTAAATTATATTCTGGTTCTATTGCAACTTTTCCTTTAGAGTCAATTGAACCCCATAGTCCATCTTTTTTCACTCCTGCATATCCACTGCTGTTTTGTTCTGTTGCATCATCATATATATAGTCTACGACTACATTTCCTTGTTTATCTATAAATCCATATTTTCCATTCTTTTTACTTAAGAATAATGTATTTGTTGTTAATATACTTAAAGCTGATTTTTCTTCAAATTTAAAGTTATAATATTTATATCCTGATTCTTCATATAATCTGAAATATCCTTTTGCTTCGTTTACTTCTGTTACAATCCCTGTAAGCTTTGTTTCAAAGTTTGTATCTATTACTTTTGATTGTATATTATTATTTTCTAAATAGTCGACTACAAAAAATTTTCCTGATGTATAATAGTTTATATCTATTGCTTCATATGCGATTTTTTCTTCCCCATTTGCATCTATTATTCCATATTTGTCATTCTTTTTTGCTATATAATATTCTCCTGCTATCTTTATCTCTTCATATTCAAATTTTACTTTTGTTTCTCCGCTTATATCTAGTATTCCTACTTTATTGTCTTTTCTTGCTATTATATTATCTCCATTTATCTCTTCTACATCGTCAAATTTATCTTCTAAGATTGTTTGTCCCTCTTGGTTTATAGCTATATATTTTCCATTGTCTTTTACAACAAATAAATTTGCTCCTATTACTGGTTTTATTTCTTCATAATCACATTTTAATACAACTGATTTGTCTATTCCTATAATTCCATATTTATCATTTTCGTCTATTACTATATATCCATTCTGATAGTCTTCTTGTATTTTGTCTATTTTCTTATATTTAGGCTCTATTATTATACTGCCAGCATTGTCACATAGCCCATACTTACCTTCTTTTGATATTAATAAGCTATTTTGTATTCCTTTAATTGGTTCTATATTTTCATATTCACAAGGAAGTATTTCTTTTCCTGACATATTGCATAATCCATATTTGTTTTCTTTTTTTACTTTTAAAACATTATTTTCATACCACATGTTTTGTTTTTTATTATAATTTGATATTGCTTCAACTGTATCATATCCTTTTATTACTTCTTTCTCTTTTGCATTTATTACTTTAGTCTTATATGTATTGTTCTCATAATTCATATCATATGAACATAAGAATACTGCCTTTGTATTATCTGGTATTACTATCATTTCGTCATAATTAGCATTTATAACGATTTCTCCATTTGAGTTTATAACTCCCCATTTTCCATTGTCATAAATTGTATAGTAAGTTATGGTTTCTATTCTTCCTGATGTATTTTCTGAATGATCTTCAAGCATATATTTTATTCCTATAACAAACATAATAATAACTAGTATAAATACTATCACTGCAATTATCTTTTTTACATTTAATTTTGGACCATTATCATCATATCTTCTTCCACGTCTTGCCATACAAACCCCACCTAACTATAATATTTTAACATGTTAAATATATCATATTCTGACTTTTAGTTCAATGTTTTTTATACAAAATCTCCTTAATATTTAATGAAAAAAGGTAGCACATGCGTACTACCTAAAAAACAGTTATAAAATGTAGCCCTTTTTAGAAAATTCTTACTAACAACTATATTTATCTATTTTTTATTTATAGCCTTTTTGCTAAAGGACAACTGCTTGTTTCTGTATTTTTCTTATATGACCATTAGTCATATAACCTAAGTTTTACAGAATCTACGGGGCGCACCGCATTGGTAGGACTCCACGTGTTGCCGTCTGAGCGATACAAGTTATTGTTGTTCACGTTACCGCTGTTCACAATGAACACGTTGAAATTCGCATTGGTACTGTTTAAGTTGACACAGCGCGAAGCGACTACTCCTCAGCATTGCCCTATGATTATTATATTGTAATTTTTATATTTTATCAAGAAGTTTTGTTTAAAGTTTCCATTATTTAACTATTTTATTAACTAAAAATCTGTCTTTCTAGCTAATTATCATGTTGACTAGTCTTATTATGGCTACAATATGAATGCGAAGAACTCCTACCATGTGAGCAATTTATTGGCTTATCGACTTTTCCATCGCCTCCACAACGAGAACATGTACGTTTGTCTATTCCTTTGCATTTAGCACCTACAGTATAAACTCCACCAGTATCATCACTTCGAGGCGTACGTCCGCATTCATTACAGTCCCATATTCTAAACCTATGGTGCTTCATAGAGCAAATCGAATCGTAACCATATATTCTGATTTGGGCATGACAATTTACACAAAAACTCCAATAATCACCATCACGAGTAAGAGATCCCATTGTACCGTGTGCATATTGTAGAAACAGTTCCATTAGTACAGCTATAGCACGTAGATCCATTTTTCTCAACAAATGGTCCATTACATGTTAATCCTGTTCCTTGGCAATATGTTCTAACTTGTGTTTGTACATCCCCTTGAGTTGTTGCCTTTCCATCTGATACATCTACTCTCCAATAGTAATATGTATATTGACTTAAATTCGTTGGAGTTTGTATTGATATTGGTACATTTTGTGTTTGATTTGTTAATGGCGTTGAATTTGTTAGGCTAGTTGCACTTGTTCCATAGTATAATGTGTATGTTAAATTATCTCCTTCTGCATCTGTTGATTTTGCATTTACTTTTATGTAGTTTGTTCCTTTACTATTAAATGATACTTCTGCTTTTGTCGGTGGTGTATTTGCTATTAGTGTTGTTACTGTTATTCCTGTGCCCGTTCTTATATTTCCTGCTTTGTCTACTGCTTCAACGGTAATATTGTATGTTGTATTATCTGGTATTCCTGTGACTTGAAATTGTCCTGACTCATTGTTCTTTAATTCTTTTATTATAGTGCTTCCTTGTTTTATATAGAAATTATAGTGTGATATTCCTGATATCTCATCTGTTGTTCCTGCTACGACTGTGAATTCATGTGCTGTTATTGAACCTTCTACTATACTTGGTAAAAAGTTTATTGGCTGGCTACTGTCTTTTTGAATTGTTATTATTTTGGCTTGTTCTGTTATATTTCCTGCTTTGTCTTTTGCCTGGATTCCTATTGTTACTTTCCCTTCTTTTGTTATCTTTATTTTTCCTGTACTTCCTTTTACATATATTTTTTGTTCTTCTGGTATTTCATTTGGGTTTATTCCTTCTGGTATTTCCCAATAGTAGTATCCTTCTATTCCACTTTCAATTGGTTC
>CANPOS010000042.1 GCA_947575745.1 uncultured Clostridium sp. | reverse complement strand
CTTGTATAATTTGTGGAATTGCATCTATTATTCCCATTAGTAATTGTATTGCTCCATTTATTAAATCTGGTATTCCATTTACTAACGCTTGTACTAATTTTGGTATCATATCCACAAATGCTGTTACAATTTGTGGTATCATAGTTCCCATTCCTTCTAAAAGACTCTTTATTATTTGGATACCTGCTGTTACTAATTCTGGTAATAAATTAATTATTGCATTTATTATAGATTGTAGTAAATTTGGTAATGCACTAACTAGACTTTGTATTAGCTTTGTAACTGCTGATAATAAATCTGGTAATATTCCTTCTATTATTGATATTAGTCGTGGTATAAGTCCATTAATTAGATCAGGAAGCTTTTTTAGAACTTCTTGTACTCTTGGAATTAAATTTTCAGCTACTGTTACAACGCTATCAATCATGTTATCCATCAAGCCTGTGAAATCTGCATTATCATCTGCTATACCTACTAACAGATTATTCCACGCAGATTGCATAGAATTAACACTTCCTTGAATAGTTGTACTTGCTTCTTTTGCTGTGGTTCCTGTTATTCCCATATTGTCTTGTACTAAATGTATAGCTTCAACAACATCGGCATAACTTTCTATTGTTAAATCTCCTGCTTGACCTTGTGCTTTCGCTAGTTTATTTGCATCGCTGATTAGTCTTTCCATTTCTGATTTTGTACCGCCATAACCTAATTTCAAGTTATCTAGCATCGTATAATTTTGTTTTGCAAATCCTTGATAAGCATTCTGTATTGATTCCATAGATGTTCCCATTTTATTTGCATTATCAGACATATCGGTTATAGCTTTATCAGCAACTTGAGCAGATTTTTCTGTATCTCCATTTAAACTTTGCAATAATGAAGCAGAAAATGAAGTTACTGTTTCCATATATTGATTTGCAGAAAGTCCTGCTGTCTTATATGCATTATTGGCATATCCTTCGACTATTCCAGAACTATCTTTGAATAATGTTTCAACACCACCAACTAATTGTTCATAGTCTCCATATCCTGCTATTGCTTGTTTTCCTACATCAACTATGGCACTTCCTAATCTTTTCAAAGCACCTATTCCAGCTTCAATAGCATCTGCAGCTAAATTTGCTAGAACTCCTTTCATAACAGTAAAACCACCTTGAGAGGCTTCATTTGCGGAGTCCCCAGCATCTTTTATACTTTTATCTAATTTGTCTGCTGCTTTATCAGCACTCTCCATCTTTGTTTTATTTTCATCTAAATCACTAGACAAAGTTTTTACTTCTTTTGCTAGATTTTTCGCCTCAGTAGAGTTCTTGCCATATTGCAATACCGCTTCTTTATATGCTTCTTTTGCTTTATTAACTGCACTTTGTTGTGATTCGATTGTACTTGATAATTGACTAGTTGCACTTTTTGCTTTTTCTTCTGCAGATTGTACCTCTTTTAATTTTGCACTATAATTGCTATATTCTTTTTCAGTTTTTGCTACAGTTGCTTCTTGATTGTTTATAGTAACAGTTAAATCTGCAACTTGCTTTTTCATAGATGAGTGAGCAGATTCTGCTTTATTTAATTGGCTTTCTAAATTTCTAACCTCATCAGAATTTTCTCCATAGGTCTTTTTTGCTTCTTCTAGTTTTTGCTTTAAATTTTCAACTTCAGTAGCAGATAATTTCTCATATTTTTGTGCCGTTTGTAATTGAGATTGATATGCTTGTAATTTTGATGTTTGAGCTTCTATTGATGTCTTTAATTGCTTCAATTTAGCGTTCAATCCATCGGTCGACTTTGACCAATCATCTAAACCTGCACTTGCTTTGCTAAATTCTGATTTTGAGAGTTTCATTAGATTATTTGCTTCATTTATATTTTTCTTAAATTCAGATATATCCAGCTTATATTTGGTTGTTATATCTTCTCCTTTATTAGCCACTTTTACTCACCTCTTTTTTAACGCAAATTAAAACCAGCTGTCTCCAGCTGGTCTCCTGTTTATTTTTTTCTTTTTTATTTTATCTTTATTATCATAAATATTTAATCTTCTAACTAATAAAAATACTTCCTTTATTTTCTCTTTTCTTATTGAAAATGGTGTAATTGCAGGAAAGCGATCACAAATTTGCATTTCCAATTCAAAGAATATCTGATAAAGGGGAACATCAGATATGTCCCCCTCTTCTAGTTTTTTCCACTATTTCCCTTAGTTATTTGATTAATTGAATATGTTACGATATTAGATAAAACATCTACAATTTCTTTTATAGATGTATTTCTTAATTCTTCATCTGTCAATCCATCAAATACATCCTTTAATAAAGGTTTAACAATATCCATAGAATGTGCAAGCACTTTTGCAACAGCCTTTATTAATTCAGTTTTATCTCCTGCTTGAATATTATCAATATCAATAACATTCAATAGATCCTCTACTGTTCCAAACATCAAATCGTATGTTTCTGCTGTATAAGTTTTAATCACTTTTCTTTTTTCATAAATGTTTAATTTTAAATCCATTTCTAAAATCCTCCTAAGCTTCAATTGTTACTTTTTTCAAAGTATCTATTGTTGTAACCGTATCAAAGAATGTACTTACATCTGCTAGACCTTTTGCAACATCAACATTGATAGCTTTTGCTGTTTTTCCTGTTTTAGTAAATTTATGTGTTGTAGAAATTCCTGTATAAGTTATTTCTTGACCATTTGAATCTGTTCCATCGTTTTCTGTTGCGTGTGTACTATCTGGAATGCTAAATGTTCCTTTATGTCTCCATACATATATTTCGTCACCATTTGTTTTTTTAGTTTTGTAACCTAAAGCAAAGTATTTTACCTTTCTTTCTCCTTCTATCAATGTTCCTGTTTCTTCATCATAATCTTGTCCTGTAATTAAAGCTAATTTATCTTGAGGAATTACAGATGTAGAACATTTGATTTCATCTGCTCCTGTAGAATTAATTACAATCGCAGCCATATTATTATAATATTTTGATTCACTTGAATTACTTGTAGTTTTTGAGATTTCGCCAACACCAGCTAATTCAATTACTTCTCCTGTTGTGTACCCTTCTCCCTCTTTATTATTATCTGTTAATACTTCAGCTATAACTAAATCTGTCACGCCTCTATATTCAACAATTTCATCAAGACTTTTGTTCATGTTTTTACCCTCCTTATAAAATTTCTATTTTTTTTACGGCTATTCCTCTTCCTGTTTGTGTAGGTTCATCACTTTCTACATCATAGCCTTTACCACTAACTATGAACCCTTTTTCTTTTAATTTACTTTTTGCTTTTAATAGTTCTGTATCTACTAATTCAGGGTTGTTTGAATAAAATGCAACAATGAAAAGCCATATTATTTTATGTTCTTCATTATCGTAAAAACTATCGCCAGTAGTATTCATATTCTTAAATGTAAAATACGAATCAGGATAGCCTTCTTCTTGATTCATCGTGCCTTGTTGGAAAACTGGATAATTCAAACTTTCTAATATACTAACTAGTTCATCTTTCATTTATCCATTCAACCTCCTTATTTCACTATTAAATATTTCTCTTTGTGCTTCTGCTACTTCCTTGCGTGTACTACTACCAAAAAAGGCATTGTACATTTTCGCATCTTTTTTTGTTTCTTCAGCTACACCTAGATTTTTTCCATATTGATTACTTACTGCATGGCTTTGTGTGCCATACATTAAAAATATTGAAGCTAGACCACCCTCACTAATGCTAAAACCTGTCTTTACGCTTGCGATAGTACCATTCCATTCAATTTCCGCTTCTTTTCGCAAAGTTTTCTCTGTTTGGTGTGTATCGTTATGTGGCGTTATAGCATCTTGTGCTTTTTGTGTAATAATTTCATGAGTTTTCTTCAAGGCTTTTTCAGATATGTTTTTTACATTACCATTTAATTTATTAAGTCTTGCTATCGCCTCTTCAAAGCCATCAAATTCTATTCTAGTTTTATTACTCATAATCAAACCACCTCTGTAGCAGTAATTGTTCCATCATCTGTTACGGTTAGTTCGAATATTTTTGTACTATCTGTTGTAGAAGATGCTATTAGAATTTTTTTTGGTACTTCTTTAAACATATCATCTAAAACTTCACAAACAGTATTTCCTGTTGCTTCTTTTCCAGTTATTCTTTTATTTAGCTGTTTTAAACTATCTACCTTGCTCATCTATGTTCCTCCCTTCACTCGCTTTACTTTAAACTTTAAAAATTGATTTCTCATATTTATATTTTCAGGTTCATTAATAATATCAAATATAGCTCCATCATTAGCTCTTGCAATTCTGCAATTACTTTTAATGTCTGGTCTATACCATGTTTCTACATTTGCAGTATCTTCTATGGAATATATACCATTTACTGTCTTTTCTGTTCCACCATAAGTTTTGAAACTTCCAAAAAACAAATTAATAGGTTTGTTATTTTTATCTTTTTTAGATAAAGCATCTTCAACTGTCGGATATTGTTTTTGGTTAACACCTTTATTTTGAGAAATTGAACTAGGAATTAGCAAAACAAGTGGAATGGGATTTTTTATTTCTAATCTAAAATCACTCATCTTTATCACCTTTATCGTTCTCATCATTTTCATTGATGTTTTCTTTTTCAATATCAGAACTATCTTTGTTACTTAATTGAATTGCTCTTTGTAAAAAATATGGAGAGAACGATGTTCCTCCACTTCCATAATTCCATAAATCTGATACCCCTCTTGCAATTACACCAACTGTCGAAGAAGCATTGACAACATCCTTATTTACTCCACCATCTAAAAGAAATTGCTTTACATCATCAATATAACCTTGAATTGTATCATCTTGATAGTCTCCAGTAATTCCGAGACGCTTTTTTACTTCTTCTAACATATTATTTACTCCTTTAATCTAGTTTTTCAACTAATCTTTTTGAATTAGCTAATAATTCTTTAGCTCTATCTTTATCAACAACTATTTCATCATTGATAGCATACTCTGCTTGAGTATATTTATCTGTAAAAGCAATCAAAACTTTTAATTTTACACTATTAGCTTCAACTTTTGCTTTAGCTTCCTTCTCTGCCTTTGCTTTTTCTTCAGCTTCAGCTTTTGCTTTGGCTTCTTCCTCTGCCTTTGCTTTTTCTTCAGCTTCAGCTTTTGCTTTGGCTTCTTCCTCTGCTTTTGCTTTTTCTTCTATTATAACTTCAGGTGCATTAACATCTATTACATCAGTTTCTTTTAATTCTTCCCCTGATATAATATCTTTTTCATTAATTACAACTGGTTCATTTTCAACTATTTCGTTTACTTGTTCTTGTTTTTTTGCCATTTTATATGACCTCCTTTTCAAAATAATTAATCAAGGGGATTTTCATCCCCTTTTCTTAACCTTTAACAACTTTTTTTAATAAATAAATATAGTTAGTATTTAATGGTTTACCATCTAAGATTACTAAACCTTTTGTGATCCATTTGTTCTTGTCTTCATCAAAGTATCTCTTATATCCAAATGTCATATTTGAGTTAATACCATATCCCTTTTCAGGTACCCAGAACATTCCAAAATATTCTCCATTTTGACATAAATCAAACGCTTTAAATAAGTCTTGTTCTGTTCTAAGCACATTATATTCATTGAATTTATATTGTTTATCGTTAACATCAAATCCAGCTTTGTTAATTGGTTGGTTATTATTATCTTTCATTGTGCATAAGTTGCTTACATAAGTTTGTTTTGCCATAGCAAATTCAGGATTTAAACCTTCCATTCCTAAAGGTATCTTAGCAAATAAATTCTTTTCCCAAGCTGTCCAATCTCCAATTTCTTCTTCTGTAAACTCTATGATATTTGCTGCAGGAATTCTTTGTAATCCTGCTGCAACATTTGTTAGAATTCCTGTTGGTTGTCCATTTCCTGTTCCTTTTAATACTGCTATATCTCTAGCTTTTAAGTATGCTGTCAATAAAGCTTTTACTAATTCTTTTTCAAATACTTCAACACTTAGAATGCTTTGTAATAATGATTGTGCTATTCTTACTTCTCCAATATGATATGAGAACACAACACTACCTGTAACTCCACCAGCATCTTGTTCTTCACTAACTCCATGTTCTTTGTCTGTTCCATTAGTTCCTCCCCATGTAAATGTTGCTTCAAAATCTGATAGAGGAACTTCAACACCACCTTGAATGTTTAACATACGAACTCTTGAAGAAAATTGTCCATAAGATCCTTCTATTTTTTGGATTAATTCTTGTAATACTGTATGTGGAATTAATACACCTAGGTCATCGCTAGTTCCTTCTGTTGCTGCTCTACTTTCAGTACGATATTGTGCTAAAATTTCATTTAATTTTGAGCTTCTTTCTCCTGTTTGTGCATAATGTTTGAATGCTGTTCTATATTCCATTGTAGAAAGTGGATCTTCTTCAGTTTGAGCTTGTCCCCTTTGATTCATTTGTGCAGTTCCGATAACATTAAATACTGCATTTGGATTAAATCCATTTGCACTTCTTCCTTCATTTGCATTTGCACTTCTTCCTTCATCTGTATCATCATTGTTGTCGTCATTATTATCATCATTTTGATTGTCATTTTCTTCTTTTTCTAATTCAGCAAGTTGTTTTTCTGCATCAGTAATTTCATCACGTAATGCTATTAATGATTCTCCTAAACTTCTAACCTCATCAATGTCTTGTGAGTTTTTCATTTTTTCTTCCTTTGCTTTTAATTCTTGTCTTTTTCTTTCAATTAATTTTTGTAAAAATTTTTTCATATCTAAAATCCTCCTAATAAATATTTTATTTTAAGCTTTTCTAGCTCTAGTTTATTTGAAGAAGTGTCCACCTCTCCACTCCTAGCAGTCTCCACCGCTATGCGTGCAGTCTCCACCGCACTTTTATCTCTAGCAGATATTGAAGTTTCCTCATAAGCTGGAAATGTTACTGCACTAACTTCAACAACTGTCGAAATCGATTTAATGTGTCTTGTAGGATAATCACTATCAAGATTTTCCCATTCTTCATCATCTATTCCAAACATGAAAGACATACCTGTTATATCTCCACGTTCAATAGCACTATATAAGTTTCTAGCTTCTGTATTATTTTCTGTATCTAATTCTACTTGAATTTCCATTCCTTCATCATCTACAGATAATTGCATTGTAGAATTCTTTGAATTTCTTCTTGATCTCGCCAATGGTACTTTAGATTGATCATGATTTACTAAAAATCTAACGTCCTCTAGGTTAGTCTTTTTCAACGCACCCTTTTCAATTACTTCTTCAAACATTCCAGCAATGTCAGTCTTACTATCATAAACAATCGGTCTACCTACAATTATGTTTCCTCTCTTTTCATCTTTTTCTGCCCTGATTTCAAAATCGTAGTTTCTTCTAATTAACTCATTCTTCATCTTCTTTACCTCCATTATTATTTTGGTTTTCATTTTGTTTGACTTTATTGTTTTCCGCATTTGATTTGTTACTAGACATAGCAATTTGCCCTGCTAGCTCTTTAAGTGGTCTCATTCCAAATGCTGTACGAAGTTCGTTTTTATAACAACTTGCACTATCAACTAGTACATCAAACAATTCTATTTTTTGACTTGTATCCATAAAAATTAATTCATGTGGATATAACAAAATTTTATTTCCAAATCCTTTTTCTCTATCTGTAAATAATGCCATTGAAAAAGACTCTCCAGTCCTTTTTATTATTGGTTCTAAACTCTTTTGATAAAATGCTTCGTACTGAGCTTTTGTATAATCACCTGTTAGAATTGGAAGTGGAACACCAAAATTTCTTAAGATTTTCTCATCAATAAATTTTAGTGTTGTAGCATCTACTAATTGAATTTTGTTTTGTAATGGTATATATTCTCCCTTAATGTCTAATGGTAGAAAACCACTCTCATTATTAGCAAGTCTCGTTTCAATTTCTTTGATATTTTTTTCCATCTTCCCATCATCCATTAAGGTATTATATTTAATAACACCATTGATAGAAAAAGAACTTTTTAATGCTTTTGCCACTCCCTCCAATAAAGTATTATTTAATTCTAATGTTTTAAGTAACGCCTTATTATCAGGTTGTCCAAATTCATTACCACCCATTAACTCATTAATTGAATAACGATATCTAATATGTATTACATCTGAATATCTTAATTCTGTTTCATATCCATTCATAAATGAAAATCTAATGAATAAACTTTCTGATGAATCTTGTAAAAAAGTAACATTAGTTGGTTGTATTGGATAAAGACCTGTATATTTTTTGTTTCCTTTTGCATCCTTATAGTATGTAGGTATAATAAAAGCATTATAATTTAAGAATAATTGCCAATATACTTTTTCAAAAAAGTCTGTCTGTGTCATACGCTCATTTGGCTGTTCTAATAACCTTTGTATTTCACTATCTTCAATTGGAACTAGATCACTACCATTTTTCTTAATATGAAACGGATTTACTTTTGTTAGTTCTGTTACCAAACACGATATAGCTTGTTGCACAACATCACTAGCATATATATCCTGGCCAAACTGTGAAAAAATGGGACTATACCCATTTAATATTTTTGCATATTTAATATCCATCTTCATTTTCTTAAATTTATTAATAAAATCAATTAGTCCCATCTTTACCTACTCCTTATTTATAAGTTTATGAAATTCGTTACGATAGCGTCTATATACTTCGTACAAAATTATTAGTGTTACAGCACCATCAATTCTTTTACTCGCCTGTTTCTTTACTTTGACACACATAATATTGCCTAAATTATCCATCTCTATTGCTGAATTTCCTAAGCACCATTTATCCATTGAATTTTTATTATAATTAATTACTTTGTCTTTTAATTCCGCTTCAACTAGTTTCATTGCATTTGACAAAACCTTACCTTGTAAGATCATTTCTGTTTCAAATGAAAATTCCTCCATTCTATCAGTAAATGTTTTTGAAAATCTTTGATCATATCCTGCCATATAAGTTTTTATATTGTATTCTTTATATAACGAATAAAACCAGTCTGCTATTTTTGATATATCTATTTCATTTCCTTCATGAATTGTAAGTATTCCATCTTTTGCCCATTGTTCATATTTTGCACCTGCTTCTTTATCGTTGCTATCTTGTAATTTACTTTCAGGAATCCAATAATGCGAATATACATATTTAGTTTTGTCATCTGGTTTCATTAGTAATATTTTTGCATTTGACAAGTCAGTTGTTGCAGATAAATCAACCGCACCCAAACAAAAAGAACCTCTAAAATCTTCTAGATTAAATGGTTCTTTTTCATAATTATAATCTTCATTCATCAGCCATGCTTGAGCATTATTTTGCTTTATATTAAAATCTTTACAAAGAGTATGCATTCTTTTTGATTTGGATTTTTTTGATTTTTCAATTTCTCCTCGTAAAAACTTCCACTTTTTTACTACGCCTAGTCCGAGGATTTGATTTATACCAGCTTTGTTCATCTTGCCATATTTCTTCTTCACTATCCTGCGTATATAACCATGGTAGGTAATGAATATCTGGTTGTTCATCAAATAAAACCTCTCGTGCATATTTTAATTCATTATCCAAATATCCATCATTTATAAAGCCTTCTGTTGTTAAATTTATGAAAAACGGCTCGTCTTTCGTTGACATTGATTTATTTCCAGCCTCTGCAATTTCATCGTCTGGTGCATCATGACTTTCATCCATATACATTTTATCAATGTTTCTACCATCTTTATTTTGAGTTTTTCCTGACATTTTGAATATCGTTATATTCTTTTGTGTATTACAGATTTCTGACATATTCTTATGTGTAACCTTTGAGTGAGGATCTATTCTTTTTCTCATATTGTTTATTTCATTCCAAAGTAAACTTGCTTGTTTGTCATCATTAGAAGCACAGACTATATCCATACCACCTTCGCCAATTCTTAAATCTGTATGAGCATCTGCTGCCATTAGTGTTGTCTTTCCATTTTTTCTTGCAATTAGTAAAAGTACATTTTGAAATCGTCTTACCCATCGTTTCAACTCGCTGTCAAATACTTTAAAAGAATATATTACTTCTATAAATGCTTTTTCCCATAATAATAGTTGCATCGGCATATTATAAAAAGGCTTTTTGCTTTGCAAACATAAATTTTCCATAAAGTCGATTCGCAAATAAGCTTCTTCTGTATCATATTTATATTTTGGATCTTTTAAATCCTTAACTAACTTTTGCAGTTCTGTTTTTAATTCTATTCCTGCTATTATATTTCCACTTTTAATTTCTTCATAATATTGTTCTAAGAAAGTCTTATTCATATTGTCTTTTTCTTTCTGCTAACCATTTTTCAACTGCATCCTCTTCAACTTCATGTCCATTAATCATTGAATATAGCATTCGTATTGCATTCATATAGCTTTGCGAATGTTCCTTATATAGTTTAGCTGCAGTTGTCGGTCTTTGTTTTGTTGGATCTTTAGGATGAATTTGTATAAATGGAAACTTTTTTAATTCTTCCATTCTTTCTTCCAAAAAAGCTATGTTATCTAAAAGTGGATTGATTAACTTTTTCTTATTTTCGTCTATATCTTTGAAGATATTGTCTAATTCTTCTCTTCTAGTCACTATAAACTCCCTTCTTCCCATATATATTTCTATTTTTTCGAAAAAAATGAAATTTTTGCCTCGAGTGAAAAAGAGGTACCCCTTACAGTCCCCAAGCACTCCTTTTGATTTCTTGGAGGCGGGCGGGTTATGGTTGATAAGTTTCAAACCATTCTTCTATATATTTGTTCCAATTTTCATTTTTTGATCTACTTAAGCAGACTTCCTTAGCACAATCAACTAGTATGAGCTCAGCTCCTAGCTTATCTGATAGTCTTTGTCTTTCCATCTTCATTGGATAAGTTCCTACTACGAAAGCATTCTGCCAGTTACCTAGTCGCATTTTAATTTGTTCTATTAAATTATTTCTAATTTCAAAAACATTTTGCTGTAGCTTATTTGGTTTATTGTACTTATCACAAAAGCTAATACATTCCCAAATCTTATCTATATCTACAATTAAATCATCACTTGTTGCTATATTATTAACCCATGTTGACTTGCCGACTACAAGGAGATCCATATACTATATACACTTTTTTAGGTAGTTCATATCCGAATCTATTATGTACTTTGTTATGACATTTGAAGTGAATTAACATTATGTTGTTAGGGTTAAGACTTATGTCGTAATCATTAACATTAGCATTTGTTAATGGTATCTTATGATGTCCAATGCAATCATAAGCCTTTACTATTTCTTCTCCACAATATTCACAAATCAATTTGCCTTCATCATTTACTCTTTCTAATTTCAAATCCTGTAGCAGATTTTGCCACTCTTTAGATTTGTATAATTCATGAGCGTTTTCAAACATAATAATCTATTCCTTTACCATAATTCATTATCGATTTGTTTTTCTTTAAGTTCTAATGTCTTTTTACTAAATCCAAGTTTTATCATATTTTCTCTACTCTTTCTTTTAGCCTCTTGAACTCTAGTAAGTCCATCTTCTATTCTTTGTATTGTATCTATTGTTGGTTCCGCTTCTGTTATTGTTTCTGTATCTCCACCGCTGTTCTTCTTTTTGATATGACCTATTGTCATATCTTTTTCTGTTCTTTCTAATTTTCTGATTCTTTCCATCATTCTGTTTTCTCTTATTGTGAGTATTTTATATTCATGTATATATTCTTGCATTTGTAATTCATCATTAGCACTAATGTTATAATTTTTATATAATGCCCATTCATCTTCTGTTAGCATATTTTTATATATTTTTTCATATTCTCCAGTAACTACTGCGTTGTTATTATTACTAGTTGCACCTTTTCCGCCTTTGTTGTTTTTCGCATTTTGGTTTCCTTTATACAGCTCACTCTTGTTTCTTGTTAGTTTATACTGATTTATAATCTTTTTTAAATCAGACAAAGTAATATTATATTTTTTGAAAATGTCCTTATAGGTCATTCCATTTAAATAATCTGTTTTAATATTTTCTATCTTATTCTGGGTCAATACAACTCACCCACCTCCATTACTTTTTCTCTAACTCTGCCTTTTGTCCTGTTAAAGTTTCCCAGCGTTTTATAATAACATCACAATATCGAGGATCTAATTCCATCGTATAACATATTCTATTAGTTTGTTCTGCAGCAATTAAACTTGATCCGCTTCCTCCAAATAAATCTACTATTAAGTTGTTTTCTTTACTAGAATTTTTTATTAAATACACTAATAAATCAATAGGCTTCATTGTTGGATGTTCTGCATTTCTTGTTGGTTTATCAAATTCTAATACTGTGTTTTGTGATCTACTATCAATAAAATAATGAGCTTTTCCCTCTTTCCATCCATAAAGAATTGGTTCATGTTTCCATTGATAATCTTGTCTCCCCATAACAAAGGTATTTTTTACCCATACCAAACATTGTGCTAACTTAAATCCTGCATTCTTGAAAGCATTTCTAAAGTTTAGACCTTCTGTATCTGCATGAAATACATAAATAGGACATCCTGCTTTTGCTACTGAATGCATATTTTTGAAAGCATCTATTAAAAGATTATAGAACTCTGTTTCATTCATATTGTCATTTTCTATTTTTCCTGCTGTTCCTTCATAATCTACATTATATGGTGGATCTGTAAGAAGTATATCCGCTTCTTGATTATTCATAAGACGCATAACATCTTCTTGTTGTGTGCTGTCTCCACATAATAATCGATGCTTTCCTAATTTCCAAATGTCTCCTACTTTTGTTATTGGTTCTTCTATTTCTTCTAATGCCTCTTCTAAATCGAAATCATCTTCATTAGATCCCATTATATCTTTCAAGATATCATCTATTTCATCATTACTAAATCCTGTGATATTCATATCGATATCTGTTTCTTTTAATTCTGCAAGGATTGCTTCTAATTTGTCGTTGTCCCATTCTCCACTAATTTTGTTTAGTGCTAGATTTAATGCTTTTTCTTTATTCTTATCTAAATCAACTACAATACATTGAATTTCTTCATATCCTAGTTCTTTAAGTACCTTTAATCTTTGATGACCACCAATTACTGTCATATCTGCATTAATAATTACTGGAGCTACATATCCAAATTCTAAAATACTATTTTTTATCTTTATGTACTCTTCATCTTCAGGTTGTAAATCTTTTCTTGGGTTATATTCTGATGGTTTTAGCTTTAGTATATTTATTTTTTGAATATTCATATTCGACTCCTTCTTTTCAAAACACCTTGTTTCATATATGCAATTTTTACATTCTCTTTTCATACATACATCATATTTCATAGGCATATTCCTTTTATTTTTGGTTGCGGTCAGAGGATTCGAACCTCGTCTTTGGGCTATGACCCCAATGTGCTGCCGTTGCACCATCACCGCATATAAAAAAGCCACCTAAAAACAATAAGGTGGCTAATTGAAAAAGAAATGAAGAAATAAAATGAAGATATTTAGTATTTTTGCAATTATAATTATAACATAGCGTTTTTTGAAAAAATACAGAAAAAATATATAAATTTTCTATAATTTTTCTATAATTTTTTATTTTTGTTATATTCTCGTTGCATTTTTGCTACAGAATTTTTTATTGCTTTCGTTATTGCATCATAAGTTTTATTTTTATTTACAGCAATTTCTTCTATACTCATTTTTTGATAGTATCTCATTTCTATAACATCTTGATTATATTTTTTTAAGATCTTCACAAGATTTTCTACCACTTTTATTTTTAGTTCTAAACCTTTAATATATCTTCTCTTATCTGATATTTTATCTTGTCTTTCTATTACTTGTTTTTCTATACTAGATTCAACATAACCTTTTGCTTTAGGCATTCCATCTAAATTAG
>CANPOS010000041.1 GCA_947575745.1 uncultured Clostridium sp. | reverse complement strand
AGATTTAATATGCCTTCTTGTATGTCGTGTGATCTTGCTCCACCAAATGCAAAAAACTTTTTATTGTCTATGTTAAAAATTTCTCCACGCATTAAATGTAATACTGAATCTCTTATTTTATGTACTTTACCTCCATGCCACTCTTCTACTGGATAATTATATAATCTTGTAAAATTTTCATGGTTTCCATCTACAAATAATGTTGTAAAATTCTTTTCATTTAAATAATCCAACCAATACTTTTCTTGGACATTCTCTTTTTCAAATGTCCAAACTCCACCAAAGTCGCCACACACTATTACATAGTCATCTTTGGTCATTTCTGTTTGGATTGGAAATTTTTCAATTAAAAATCTACTGAAATCAGCATGCGTATCTCCAGTAATATAAATCATCTTTCTTCTCCTATATAATATCTTTTGGCACTATATCTTCATTATATTTGCTATTATATATTTCCATATCATAATATCCTCTATATTTGCAAGACGGGCACCAATATGTTCCATCTTCATCAGTTTGAGCCTGTATTAGCTTTTGATTCGTATCAAAACAATTAGAACAATATATTAATTTCTGTGGATCGCCTTTTAATGTAATATAAGCATCTTTATGCCTTTCTATTTTTTCTATTAAATTTTTTTTGGCTTTAAGTTCTGCATTTTCAATTTTTAATTTATTATTTTCGTTTATTAAATCCAACATTTGTTTTTGTGCTTCTATTAAATTGTTTACTAGAGGTATATTATCAGCTTTTTGCGCTGCATTAATACCATCTTTAATTGCTTCATACCATCCCATATTTATCACTTCTTCCTAAAAATTATTTCTATATATACTTTCCTATTTTTTAATTTTATCTATAATAAAATATAGATTACTCAAGACTTTCAAAAATTTTTTATTTTCATCTATTTTCTATATTCCTTCCATTGAGTTGCATCAGCTATCTCTGTTATCAATTTTCCATTATATGTAAAATATGATGGGCCTGCTACATGTTTATATCCTTTTAATTGTTTAACAATAGCAGATAAAGAAGTTAACTCCTCTTGATATTTCACTTTATGATTGTTTACAACCGTAACTTTAATATTAGGATCTTCCGTATATATTAACTCTGCTCCTTTTGGAATACCGCATTTAATAAAGTCAATGGGTGGTCTTTTCATATTTATATGTGATTGTTTTATTTTCCTTAATTTTTTTGTTGAACCACTTATAATAGCTATTGCATCTAATATTAGTTTCATATGTTGCATACACCTCATACTCATATGGCAGTGCTGTGGTACTAAGTTGTTTTCTTCTTTCTTCAACATTTGTGGCATAACCAATCTTAACCATATTTACTAATGCAGGATTTGTCATAATATAAATATATCCTTTTTTATCACTCATAATTTCTCTCCTTATACTACTCCCATAAATTCTTCATCTAATATCTTCTTACGTTCTTTCCAATCAGGCATAAATATTGTAATAAAATTATAGAAATTCTTACTATGATTTTGATGCTTAAAATGAGATAATTCATGTAAAACAACGTATTCTATACAGCATACTGGAGTTTTTATTAAATTCAAATTAAATATGACTTTATTACATGTCGGTATACAACTCCCCCATTTTGTTTTCATTCGTCTTATTTCTATTTTAGGGATTTTTATACCATATTTTTTTAATATTTCTTGATATTTTATCACTAGTTCTTCTAATACATTCAAAGCATATTGTTTTAACCATTTTTCATAAACTTTTTTAATATAATCTTTATTGTCTATATATTTTTCTTTTATATGAATTTCAATATATTTATTATTTATAACAACATTGTTACCATTATCTGAGATAATTTTCATCTTATATTGCTTTCCTAACAAATAAACTGTTTCTCCATCTTCAAAAGTTATATTTTCCTTTTGTTCTGCAAATGTATCATAAAAATCTTGTTGTTTTTTTATCCAATTTGCCTTTTTCTTGACAAAGTCTTTTGCTTTATCTAATGACATTTTCATTGGTATTGATAAAGTTACTTTTTTATCTATATTCACTTTTAGATTAATATTTTTTACATTTTTTCTTTGAACATAAAAATATATCTTTTCTCCATTAGATTCAATAAAATCCTTTTCCATGCTTCATCCTTCCTAGACAATTAGTATTTCATTAGTGCTATATTTATAATTTCCTCTATTAGTTTGTCTAATTCTTCAAGGTCTAAATTAATATTTTTTCTTGTTGCATACATAAATATTGTATCATCTATCGCTTGAGCAATTTCATTATGAATATCTGTATTATAATGCCAATCTCTTTTTATTTTACTTTCAATCTCTCTTTGAATAGTTAAAGCAATTTCTCCTATTTCCTCTATGTTAGCATTTTCTTTCATTCTTGAAATTAATTTATCATATATAACTCCATAAAAAGCTCTTGAATTTTCTGTTGCTATATTAGTTGGATAGCTAATTCCAGAATTTCCTTTTCGAAAATCTTCTTTGATATCTTGCATTTTTTGTAAGTACTCACTATCTGTAATTCTTCTATTTCTATATGCTTCAATAGTTTCTTCAATTCTTGTAGAAAATTTCTTGTAATAAGCTGGATCTTCTTTGGATTTTTCACTTATAGTTCTTGTTAGCCTTGTTCTAATAGCATCTGCTTTTCCTCTATCCGTTCCCATTTTTTCTAATTCTTTATCAAAATTTTCTGCATCTGTTATATCTACTGGTTCTGTTATTCTCATCATTTCTTTTGCAACTACATAATTGTCTAATAATTTTTGCATCTTAGCTTCATATTCTTTATGATCTATAGTCTCAGAATATCTTAATTTTACTGTTGCTCTCAATTTTTGGTAGAAAGCCAATGCTTTTCTTAATTCACTTATTTCTTCTTTCCCAACTTTGTAATAAGCTTGGTCACTTGGTAAAATTATGCCTAACATACTTCCGAATTTGCATAGTTTATTGTAAAAGTCTTTTCTTATTTTTTCATCTTCTAGAAGTATTTCATACTCCTCTAAATCATTTTTATTCTTTATATCTTTGAATAGCTCTTTAAGTTCTTCATATGCTTCAAACATATTATTTATTTCTGTATCAATGTAATAAACAGATGATTTTATATCTTCTTCATTAAATTCTTCTAATCCAGCTTCTTGATACATTGTTAATGCTTTATCTAATTCTCCTAAGAGTCCTCTATAATCAACTATATAACCATAATCTTTTCCATCGCAAAGTCTATTTACTCTTGCTATAGCTTGTAATAAATTGTGTTCTTTTATTTGTTTGTCCAAATATAATGTTGAAGCTTTGGGTGCGTCAAACCCTGTAAGTAATTTATCTACAACTATTAGTATATCTATATCTCCATTTATAAATTTAGATTTTATAGTTTCTTCATATTCTTCTTCATTTTTATAGTTTGAAATAGCATTTATATAAAATTTCTTTACAATATCATTTGTATCTTCATCAATACTTTCTTCTCCTTCTCTCATATCTGGAGATGATATGACAACTGCAACTTCTAATTCAGGGAATTCATCTTTAAAAATATTATAATATTTTACTGCTTCGACTTTTTTATTACATGCAAGAATTGCATTAAATCCAGTTCCTTTTAGTGTTTGATTATAATTACTTGCTATATCCCATGCAATCAATTCTAATCTTTGCTCAGATGAAGCAACTCTCTCAAATCTACTCCATTTCTTCATAACTTCAATCTTTTGTTCAGAAGTCAAGTTTCTTGTTAGCATATCTAATCGCATATCAATAGCTTCTTTTGAAACTTCTTGATCAACCATTTTTCCTTCATAAATCAATGGTACTATAGCTTTATCTTTTAAAGCATCATCTAAAGAATATTTATGTATTAATCCTCCAAATTTATCAAATATATTTCTATCTCTTTTCATAATAGGTGTTCCTGTAAAAGAAATATATATTGCTCCTTTGAATACTTCTTGCATTCTTCTATTTATTTCACCATATTGAGTTCTATGTCCTTCATCAACTAATATAAATGTATTTGGTGCATCTACTGAAATCCCTGATTTTACTACTGTTTCAAATTTATTTACAACAGTTGTTATAACTCTTATTTTTTCATTTTTAATTAAATCAGTTAAATTGTTTCCAGTTGTAGCTCTTGCTGCTTCTACTCCAATTCTATTAAATGTTTTATGAATTTGCTTATCCAAATCTACCCTATCTGTAACTATAACTACTTGTGGGTTTTGTATTTCTTTATCTTCCATCAATTTTTTTGTTATATATACCATTGTTATGGATTTACCAGAACCTTGTGTATGCCAAACAACTCCACCTTTTTTGTCATGTTTTATTCTTTCTAACATTGCTTTTACAGCAAAATATTGTTGGTATCTACATATCTTCTTTTTTCCAGCTTCAAAAATTATAAAATCTTTTATTAATTCTAAAAATCTTTCTTTTTCAAATAATGAAATTATATCTCTATCTTGCTTCGTTACTTGTCTACCAATTACAGTTTTATTTAGTAATTCATTTTGTTTTTCCACATATTGTTCATTCCATGTTGACCAAAATTTATCTGGTGTCCCACAAGTAGCATATTTCGTTTCATTTTTATTAGCTGCCATAACTATTTGTATAAATTTAAATAACTGAGGAATATGGTCTGACTTTTGGTTCCTTATATTTTGAGAAATAGCTTGAATTATTGGTACCGATGTATCTTTACACTCCATTACTGCTAATGGTATACCATTTACAAATAAAACAATGTCTGGTCTTGCATAATCTTTACCATTCATCCTTAACACTGAAAATTCTTCTGTAACATAAAAATCATTATTCTCTGGATGTTCAAAATCTATATATTTTATGTCAAAAGACCTTTTAGTGCCATCTACCATATTTTCTTGATAAGATTTTCCCAATGTTAATAAATCATATATTTTTTCATTTGTACTAATAAGTCCTGTTACTAAATCTTCATTTAAATCTTTAATAGCTTGTCCTATGGTACTTGCTGAAAATTTATACTTTTCTCCTTTATATTCATAACTATTTATTTCATTTAATTTTTTAGCTAATATATCTTTAAATATTACATCTGTTAGGATGTTATTTCTTAAGTTTTTATTTTCTTCTTCTGATATGTATTTATATCCTAATTTTTTTAATACTTCTATAGCAGGTCTTTGACTTGTAGACATTTCATTAGCTACTGGTATTTTTTCTTCCATTTAATTTGCCCCCATAAATTAAATTTTTCTATCCTCCAATTTTCGTCAAAACTGCTGTTCCTATTAAATTAACGATTTCTGCATAAAACCATCCATATTTATTTGCATGTTCAGTTAACTTTTTGAAGAATCCTTTCCTTTTTTCAATTACTCCATTATTTTTTATATTTTCCATTATTTCTTTTGCATCTTCTAGTATTTCTTTTAGATTTTCTTTATCATCGTCATCAGCTTTTTCTTCAATATCTTTTTCTATTTGTGTAATATGACTATCTACATTTAATACTGAATTTACAACATCTCCAGCTACGAAATTGCCTCTATCTATACTTATATCACCAAAATTATAAATATTACTTTTGTTTGATTCCATTCTTTTTAAATATTTTTTCTCTCTTTCAAAATAAGTTCTCCCTGGATTAGTCAAACTTGCATTATATACTGTATCTGAAGCCCAACTTACATTTAATAGTCCATTTTTTCTTAGTGAACCTATTACACTTCTAACTATATCATTTTCATCTAAGTCAACTTTATTTGCTAACAACTCAGATATGTTTCCTTCGTTATTTTCAGTATCAATGATCTCTTTTAATAATTTTCTTTCATTATCAGCTAACTCTTCAAACAATTCTTGTCTCATCCCTTTCTTTTCAAAATACTCTATTCCTTCTTGATTAAGTACTACAAACCATTCTCCACCTATATAAAAATTCCATTCTGCAATATAATTATATATTTTTAGTGTATTAAATATATCTTTTAGTCCAAAGCGCATATTTTTTGGTAATTCTTCTGAACTTCCACTTACATTCATTTCTTCATTTCCATCATATTTATTTAATATAATTTGTAGTAATTCTTCTTCCTTTTGTGGTAAAATATTCATTTTATTATCACCTTTTTCTATTTTATTTGTTAGCATCAATTCTTTTTGCTGTTCATAAACAATTTTTTCTAATTGTTTATTTAAATTTTTTTCGAATTTCTTAGTATCTATTTTTATCTTAAAATTAGACATTTACTTTCACCTTTCCAGTTAATAATTGTTGCATTAAACCTTTTTTTAGATTCTTATACTGTGTTTGCTTTAACTTTTCTAATTCAATTTTTTTATCAATTTTAGATAAAACATTATAAACATTATTTTGCACTTCGTATTCTGGTAATATAATTTTTATATTAAAAAAATCATTTATATTCATATTTAATAATCCATGATTTCTATTACCCTCTTGTGTTATCTTTTCTAATTCCTTGTAATATGCCTGGCTTTGAAACAAATATTCAAAAAAGCCATTATGTACTATTCGACTTTTGCTTCTAAAACATATATATAATGTAGAAACTATACCATTTGGGTATTTTTTTAACATTTTGGTTGTTCCTACAGGGTAGCCGTTTTGAATAACTTTTATTATATGCAAAATCATCTTTCCTTAACAAATAATATTTCTCTAAATTTTCACCTGCAACTATTTTATTAAAATATTCAAATTGATTTACTAATCCCTCTCGAGCTGATATTGTTAAAATATTAGAACTTTTCATGTTTGCATTTTTTTCTGTTATTCTTTCAAAAAGTTCTGATATCTTCTTTTTTACAGTACATTTTTCATTCAAGTTATTAAAAATCTTTTTTTCAATATAATCTCTTTCATTATTGTATTTTTCTATTTTCTCACTATACTTTATTAAAATATTATCTATCTTCTCCAAAATATAAATAATTGTTTTCTGTTCATTTATTGTTGGAAGTAAAAAATCAAATTTCAGTAAGTCATTAAAACTTAATGAATCTCTGACACTCCCTTGTGTATTCTTCTTAACATTTTCAAGAAAAAAATATGTTTGAAAATAATAATTTAAGTATTCTGGAATAACTTTTGTTTCATCTACTTCAAATATAACATACATTGGACTGAGAATTCCAATATCATATTTTTTTAATAAATCTATAGAGCCCACATTAACTCTTGATGGATTAAATGCAAATTGATTTCTTTTTATTATTTTATAATTTGATGTATTAGTGCTATGAATATTTCTTTCAAAATATTCCTTTTGTTCTACAAATCCTTGGGAATTTGTAACACTCAATACTTTTTTTACTTTTTCATATTTATTTCTTTCATTAACTTCTTTTATTAGTTCTTTTAATTTTACTTTTTTCCATTCATCCATATTTATTTTCCTTCTTTAAAATTTTCCTTTAAATAATTTACAAATGCAGAACAACTAATTAGCATATATTTAGCTTCTTCAAATGTTGAATTTCCTTCTCCTAATCCATTTGCGTGTCTTATTCCATTTGCATCACTTGTGTACCCATATAATTTTTCAAAAGCACTTTTCATTGCTGGATGTATTTTATCTTTTAATAATTTTAATGCATCTCCCAATGTAGACTTATTGTTTTGAGTTATTATCTGACACATTGCTTCTACAGATGATATTGATTCCTTAATAGAATTATCAAAATCCTTTACACTATATAATTGTTCTATTGCTTTAGCATAATGTCCTGAAACTTCTTTATATGGATTTTCTAATGTATTTTCTATAGATTTGACTTGTTCTTCATCCACTATATCAGTTACTTTATTGTTTAAAATTTTATAATTTACATTTTCAGTTTTAAATACATTAGAAATTGCCTCTATAAATTCTGTTTTGTAATTACAACTATAATACGTTACCTTATCTGTTATACTAAAAAATTCAATAATTCCTTCAATAAATGTAAAAACATCTGTATAATCATATTCTATAATAATTGCATATATTGTATTAAAAACTTCACTATAATTATAATCATTTCCCCACATTGGAATATCTCTTTCTGTTTTTGAAAACAATTCTTTATACAGATATTCTACAAATGTATCTTTTAAATCATTACTATAATCAATATATAAATCATCAAATTTTTCTCTTATTACTGAATAAATCTTATTTCTTGTTCTTTCGTTTAAACTATTCACCTGAACTATCTCTGAAAAATGTTTTATTCCCTTTCTTTCAGAAAATCCACCTTTTAAATGTATTTCTATTTTATTTCCATTTATAACTGCCATTTCATTCTCCTTCTACAATCCTAATTCTTTCAATGATTCTTGCAATTCTTTTTCTAATACTTGAAGTTCTTCATTTATTTTTTCAATGTTTTTCTTTGTTTCTTCTATGTCAATTTCTTCTTCCTCTTCAAAAGTATCCACATATCTTTTAATATTTAAGTTGTATTCGTTTTCTTTTATTTCATCCATAGTTGCAATATGAGAATACTTTTCAACTTCTTTGTAATTTTTATATGTCTCTAATATTTTTTTGATATTTTCTTTTGTTAATGTATTTTGATTTTTGCCCTTTTCATATTCACGGCTTGCTTCAATAAATAATATATCTTTTCTTGTTCTATTCTTTTTAAATACGACTATTGTAGCTGGTATTGAAACCCCATAAAATAAATTTTCTGGTAATCCTATAACGGTATCAATTAAATTATTTTCTAAAATTCTTTGTCTAATCAATCCTTCTGAGGCTCCTCTAAATAAAGCTCCATGAGGTAATACAACCGCCATTCTTCCGTCATCTGCTAAACTTTTTAACATATGTTGAATAAATGCATAATCACCTATACTTTTTGGCGGAACTCCATATTCAAATCTATTATATGGATCCATTGAAGCTTCCATCTTAAATGTGTTTTTCTTCTTGCCATCATCAATAATTGTTGAATTTGCAGACTCGAATCCTTTTGCCCACTTATCTAATGAAAATGGAGGATTAGATACTATTACATCGAACTTCATTAAGTCATCATGTTCCAAGTGCAATGGATTAGCTAAAGTATCTCCCCATTCAATATGTGCATCATTAACACCATGTAAAAACATATTCATTCTGCATAAATTATAAGTTGAACTATTACTTTCTTGTCCATATACACTAACTTTTTTATCTTTAACTTCTTTAGATGCTTTTAGTAATAATGAACCAGAGCCACATGCAGGATCGTAAATTCTATCATCTTCTTTTGGCTCAACTAACTTAGCAAGTAATGTAGATACTTCTGCTGGTGTATAAAATTCTCCTCCTTTTTTTCCTGAATCTCCAGCAAATCTAGCAATCAAGTATTCATATGCATTCCCTATAACATCCAAATTTCCTATTTTAGATGGTCTTAAATCAATATCATCATTATTGAAATCAGATAATAAAGTTTTTAATATTGCATTTTTTTCTTTCTTTTTTCCAAATACAACTTCACTATTAAAATCAACACCTGCAAATAAATTTAATAACTTAACACCATTTAAAGTTGTTATTGTTTCTAATGCCTTATTTATAATTTCACCTATATTATCTTCATTTCTTTTATTATATAGATAATCAAATGTACATTCTTCCTTTAATATAAATTTACTTCTAGAAAGATATCTTTCTATCATTTGCTCATTGCCATTGTACATTTCATTTGCTTTTTCTTTTTCTTCTTTATATGTATCACTTAAATATTTAACAAATAGCATTACTAATGCATAATCTTTGTAGTTTCCTCCAGGTATGCTAGTTCTTAAAGTATCACAAGCTGACCAAATTGTTCCATTTATTTTATCTTGTAATTGTTTTTCATTCATTTTATTTTTTACCTCCATTTATTACTTTATTAACTATTGAATTATAATAATTATCTTTCTCTATTATCATTTGATTATATAATTTTTTTTGTTTATTCCAACTAGAAATCAATTTTGATATTTTTTCCTGTTCTTTAAATATTATATTTGGAATTTCTATTAATCTTAGTTTAGCAACTGGAATTGATTTGACGACAGTTCCAATAATAATTGTTTCTAACTGTCTACTTGATTCCTTACTCTCTAAAAACCATCTTAAAAACTCATTATTTATCTTTTTATTATTGCATCTTATAATACAATATAAATTATTAATTAGCAGTCCCTCCGTTTTTTCATCTACTAATATAATTTTACTAGGTAAAGAAAGTCTAAAAATCAAATCTCCTTTTTGTGTAACATAGTCGCCTAAATCTTCCATACTATAAAAATCATCATATTCTATTTTTTCTTCGTAGCATCTTATATTGAAAACTTTATATTTATTTGTTTTATTTCCTTTATATACAGCTTCTTTTCTTTTAAGAACCACTCCGATATGTACATCCGCAATATCTTCTAGCTTCATATAAGCCTCCTCTCATTTGTTCTAAATATTTTATAACACAATTTTAATTGTTTGTCAAGTTTTTTTGTTATATTTGTTTTAGAACAATTTCTTTTGGATGAATTTTCAATTCATCCAAAAGAAATTATCATAAGGATACCCTGCCTCAATATATTTCTCAGTCAACTCCATCTTATACTTTTCTAGTAATTCCAAATATTTCTGCTTAAATACATTTTTACAAATCCATTCTACTCCTTCTTTAGAAATTACAACTTTATTATCAACTAAAAATTTATATTTTCCTAGCCCACTATCATACATTTTCTTTATTGCTTTTCTAACGGTAATATCTTGCCTATTGAAATAGTCACATAACTGTTTTATATCCATATCTTTATTCCACCAATTTTCATTATGTTCTATTTTTAGTAACTCTTCATATTGTTTAATTCTAAGTTTGAAAAAATCTATATCAGCATCTATTAAAGATTTTTCTTTTTGAAAATATACTTGAGTCAGCCAGTAATATCCTTCAATTAAAACAAAATATTTTCTACTTCTAATTTTTTCACTTCTCCATCTACAAGTTGGATGTTTTTTTAGCATAACATCTATTGCTTTTCTTAGATCCATATGTGATATTTCTTGACCATGTTTAGTTGTTATTCTTAATGCATGTAATCGATTTAAAATTTTATTATATGATAAAAAAATACTATCTAAAAATTGCTCTGAATCTGTATACATATTTCATCACTCTCCTTATGTGCAAATATCTTAATGCTAGTTTACGAAGCATTAAGATTTAGCAAAATTTATTTTGCTCGAATTTAAGTAGTATTTTTTAGTACCTATTATTCGCCAGCTGGGTGTCTTGACACCGTTTTCGCTGTTTAGGGCAAAATGCCCTAATACCCTTTTTGCTCTCCGAGGGATATTTTTAAATTCATTTTTATGCATTTTATTTTAAAAATTAGGACAAGTTTGTAAATATTTTGCTACTTGCTTGTCCTAATTTTTTCATCAATTTCTATTTACTTTTTTATAAAATTCAATTATAATTTTTATAGAAAACATTTAAAAAAGTAATCTTTTTAGTTAGTCATTGTTCCCGCAATTGCTAACTTTTTTCTTTTGAATTCTATGATCTATATCATCTATTTTTACAAGATAACACATCTCATATAATCTTGAAATAATTGATTTTGCTGTCTCAATTTCTCCATTTAAACTTAGTCTCTCCACTAAAGAATTTTGATTATAATTTGTTGTTATAATTACTGGTAAATTATTTTCATATCTACTATTTATAATAGTAAATAATTTTTCTAATCCCCATTCACTTGGCTTTTCTTTTCCTAAATCATCTATGATTAATAGGTCAACATTTTCATATAATTTGATAATTTCCATTTCTGAAATATTATTATCTGTATCATATGAATTTCTTAATTCTGCTAATAAATTAATTAATGTTCCATATATTACTGGTGTTCCATTTTCAATTAATTTATTTGCAATACTACAAGCTAAATGTGTTTTACCAACTCCGTTATTTCCTACCAAAATTAATCCCTTTTTCTCTATACCATTTACTAATTTTTCACTATAGTTTTTTAAATTATCCAATACTTTTTTATTACTAGTATTTGGTGCAAAATTGTCAAATTTATAATTTAGATTTCTTTTACTCATTTTGCTATTTTTTATAATTCTTTCAACCCTTTTTGAAAATTCTTGCATCAATTCTAGTTTCTTTTCTTCCTCTAGCATCCTTAATTTTTTTAAATCATATTCATTCCAATATGCTTGTGCATTATTGCACTCACATCTTTCATAATCTAATGTTATTGTTCTTTTAGTTCCATATAATTCCCATTCTATTGTTCTTCTATATAATTTATTTTTACAATATTCACATTCAATGGAATCATCTTTGTCAATCGAGGGTTTCAAAATTTGATTCATCTAGTCTGTTCTCCTTTCTAATTTTCTCTTTTCTTATCTCTTCTTCTGTATTATTTTTAAAACTTTCTTCTATTAAATTTTCTTCAATCACTTTATTTGATTTTCCAATTTTCTTAAGCTTATCAGCACTTTGATACTTGCTCCAGTTTTTTACAAAGTATGTATCATTTTTATAAATTAGCATTCCTAAATCGATAAATTTTTGTAAAATTTTCGTAAATGTTTTCGAAGATTTTCCAATAATATTTGTAAAATCTTTGATTTTGAATGGTGTATTATCACTAATATATAGTCCACCATCTCTATTACATTCTCCAGCAATAGTTAAAATTTGAATCCATATTCTAAAATAGGTGTCCCCTTCCCTTTCTTTTAGTAGGATTTTAATTTTTCTATTTGAAAATATATTTGTATTTACTTTTATCCATCCAACTTGTCCCATGTCCTCCCTTCTTTCTAACAAGATTCTTCTATAGAATCGTTTTCTTTTTTACTTAAATAAATATCTAAGGCTTCTTTTCTAAATAGAATTCTTTTCCCAACTCTTGAACAAGGAATTTGTTTTCTTTTAACTAATTGCGTTATTAACCAATATGAAATTCCTAAATATTCTGCAGCCTCTTTGGCTGTTAAAGTTGTTCTTTGCATTCTCTCTGTTGCCATATTCTCACCTCCTAACTTCTAAATCGCTAAATTTTAGATTTTGTATTGACAATTTAAAATTAGCTATGTATAATATTGTTAACAATTTTATAATTTGTATTTTAATTGTTAATTTGTGATTAGTCAATAATCTTTGATGCTTTTTGATATCAATTAGCAATGTTTTTTATTAGAATTGAATTGTTAACAAGGAGTTTTGTATGAAATTTGATATTGTATCCAGAATTTATTATATGAAAATGTCAATCATAAACAATATGGAACTTTTTACAAGAGATGCTTTTTCTATTGTAAATGCAACATATAATAAAGCCAATGACACATATACAATACTTAAAGAAAGAAATGAATTTAAAACAAAAAAAGAATATACTAAGTATCTTTCAGCCTATTCTGATAGTATTTGCAAATTGTATAAATCTGATTTTACTGCTGAAAAAAATAAACTAGGAACAACTTTATTAAAATTTTTGAACTATGATTTCACAGATTTCAATTCTTTTGTGGAATTTATATATAATTATGGATTACCAGCTTTAGTCTTTAACAATGATAATAAAGACATTGGTAACCCTTTTAATGAATATGCAAATTTAAATGTTACTAATGATAAAGAAAATATTTTTCTCACTGAAAAGGACTTTATTTTAGTTTGTAAAAATAATTATGAAGAACGAAAAGAAATTTTAACATACTATCAGTCTCAGTTTAAAACAATTATCAATTTTATAAATAACTTATCGAATTTAGACTATTTAAAGGATTTCTCTATTGTAGAAAGATTCTATATCTATAAACAAGCTGACTTCGATAATTATTCTGAAATGTTTCTAACATTAAATTCATATATAGCTATTGCATATGATATTGAGCCAATGAAATATATAAATATGAATTTATGTCCTGATAAAGGCAATTTTGAAGAAAAAGCCAAGGCAATTTCAGAATATATAAAAAATCACCCTGCAGAATATGAAGATGAACTCTTTACACCTCTTTGTTTTAACTGTCATATAATCGAAAGTGCTTGTTTTATAAGTATTTTAGAATTACTAAAAAGTAATACACCAATATATATTTGTAAACATTGTGGTAATTATTTTATTCCATCTTCTAAAAAGAATACTTTGTATTGTGATAATATATTTGAAAATGGAAAGACGTGTCAAGAAATTGGTGCGATGATTACTTATAATGAAAAGTTAAAAAAAGATGAAATAAATTCATTATATAGAA
>CANPOS010000040.1 GCA_947575745.1 uncultured Clostridium sp. | reverse complement strand
AACTTGCAGGAAGAAAATTAGTAATTGAAAATGGCAAGATAGCAGAACTTGCTAATGGAAGTGTAATGGTTAGATATGGCGAAACAGTAGTTATGGTAAACGTTACAGCATCAAAAGAACCAAAGGAAGGAATAGACTTTTTCCCATTATCAGTAGATTATGAAGAAAAACTATATGCAGCTGGAAAAATACCAGGTGGATTTACAAAAAGAGAAGGAAAGCCAGCAGATAAAGCAATACTTACATCAAGAGCAATAGATAGACCAATAAGACCATTATTCCCAAAAGATTTTAGAAATGATGTATGTGTAGTTGCAACTGTATTATCAGTTGACCCAGATAATTCTCCAGAAGTTGCAGCAATGATAGGAACATCAGCAGCACTTGCAATATCAGATATACCATTTGGAGGACCAACAGCAGCAGTAAATGTGGGATATGTTGATGGAGAAATAGTAATAAATCCAACACTTGAACAAAGAAATAAAACAGATTTAGTTTTAACAGTTGCAGGAACACTAGAAAAAATAACAATGATAGAAGCAGGAGCTAACGAAATTCCTGATGATATAATGTTAGAGGCTATAAAAAAAGGACACCAAGAGATAATTAAAATTTGTAAATTTATATCAGATATACAAAAGGAAATAGGAAAACCTAAATTTGAATATAAATCTTTTGCAGTTTCAGAAGAATTATATTCAGAAATAGAAGCTGAATATAAAGATAGAATGTATCAAGATGTACAAGCAGTTGATAAAGAAGTAAGAGATGCAAATATTGATAAGATTACAGAAGATATTATAGCATTTGTTACAGAAAAACATGGAGAAGAATTTGCAGAAGAAAAGACACAAGAAATTGGAGAAATAATATATAAACTAGAAAAGAAATGCGTTAGAAAAATGATTTATGAAGAACATAAACGTCCAGACGGAAGAAAAATAGACGAAATAAGACCACTTTCATGTGAAGTAGGAGTTCTTCCAAGAGTTCATGGAAGTGCAATATTTACAAGAGGACAAACTCAAGTAATGTCTGTTGCAACATTAGGAATGTTAAGTGAAGCTCAAATATTAGATGGACTTGATGAGGACAAAGAAAAACGTTATATGCATCAATATAATTTCCCAGCATATAGTGTAGGAGAGGCAAGGACATCAAGAGGACCAGGAAGACGTGAAATAGGACATGGAGCATTGGCTGAAAAAGCATTAGTTCCAGTACTACCTTCAGAAGAAGAATTTCCATATGCTATAAGAGTTGTGTCAGAAGTATTAAGCTCAAATGGTTCAACTTCACAAGCTAGTATATGTGGAAGTACTTTAGCGTTAATGGACGCAGGTGTTCCAATTAAAGCACCAGTTGCAGGAATCTCAACAGGACTTGTAACAAATAGCGAAGATCCTTCAAAATATATAATGCTTACAGATATTCAAGGAATAGAAGATTTCTTTGGAGATATGGACTTTAAAGTTGGAGGAACACATAAAGGAATAACTGCTATACAAGTAGATATAAAAATCGATGGACTAACATATAATATTATTGAAGAAGCATTTGCAAGAACAAGGGAAGCAAGAAAATATATATTAGATGATATAATGTTAAAACAAATTGACAGACCAAGAGCAGAATTATCAAAATATGCACCAAAAATTACTACAACAAAAATTAAACTAGACAAGATAAAAGATGTAATTGGACCTGGCGGAAAAATGATAAACAAAATTATTGACGAAACTGGTGTAAAAATTGATATTCAAGAAGACGGAAATGTATTTATATATTCACAAGACCAAGAAAGTGGAAATAAAGCATTAGAAATGATAGACGAAATAGTAAGAGAAATTGAAGAAGGCGGAATATATAACGGAAAAGTTACAAGAATTATGAACTTCGGAGCATTTGTTGCTATTGGCGGAGGAAAAGAAGGATTACTTCATATTTCAAAAATTTCTAAAGAGAGAGTAGGAAAAGTAGAAGATGTATTACATGTTGGAGATGAAATAAAGGTTAAAGTATATGAAATAGACAATCAAGGTAGAATAAATCTTACAGCTAAAGACGTTGAAGAAAAATAGAAAATATTATAAAATAAATCATTAAGACTTTATTAATAATTTTGGAAAAATTTGCTTTTTCAGGGAATATATAGTATAATGTAAAGAGTTGAATAGAAAAAAATATTTAACAAATCTTAAACTAAAGATATGAAATAGAAAGTACCAAATTAAGGAAAGAGGGTAAAAATGGAATATTTATATATATTACAACAAGCAATAGTATGGATAATAACAGTATTTTGGTTATATCAATTGTTAATAAGTATATGTTCTCTAGTTAAGCTTAAAGATAAGCAACTTCTAGTAGATAAAGAACACAAATTTATGGCTATAATTCCTGCACATAATGAAGAAGCTGTTGTAGGAAACTTAGTAGAAAGTTTGAAAAATCAAAATTACCCAAAAGAATTATATGATATATATGTAATAGCAGACAACTGTACTGATAAAACCGCTAAAATAGCAGAAGAAGTAGGAGCTATTGTTTATGAAAGAAATCATACAGAAGGAAGGACAAAAGGGCATGCGCTTCAATGGTTTTTAAATAAAAAGATAGAAGAAAATGCTGATTATGATGCTTTTTGCGTATTTGATGCAGATAATATCGTTGATAAAGATTTTATAAAGAATATGAATAAAAAATTGTGTCAAGGAGAAGAAGTAGTTCAAGGATATAGAGATATAAAAAATCCAACAGACAGTTGGATAGCTTCAGGATATGCGATATTCTATTGGATGATGAACAGATTTTACCATTTAGCAAGATATAATTTAGGTTTATCTCCATTAATAAATGGAACAGGATTTATGGTAAAATTTGATGTAATAAAGCCAAACGGTTGGCAAACTTGTACTTTAACAGAGGATATTGAATTTTCACTTCAAAGAATAATAGCAGGAAAAAAACTTGGTTGGGCAACAGATGCAATAGTATATGATGAACAACCAGTAGGATTTAAACAAAGTTGGTCACAACGTTCAAGATGGACAGTTGGTCATATACAATGTATGGAAAAGTATACAAAAGATTTAGCAAATTCAGTTAAAGAAAAGAAAACATTAGTGACTTTAGACGGATTTCTTTATATAGTAGGAAGTATACCAATGTTTATAGTAACTTTAGGATTATTACTTGTAAATGCATTTATATATATGGGTGATGGAATGACAAAGTTGGAACTGATACAAAACTATTTAAGATATATAATACCAACTTTCTTCTTACCAATTATAACAGGTGTTATAATAATGAAATTAGATAAAAGACCTATAAAACCAATGATTAAAGGACTTCTATGTTATCCACTATTCTTAGGAAGTTGGCTTTTAATAAACTTTAAATGTTTATTTAAAAGAGAAACTAGCTGGGAGAAAATTGAGCATGTTAGAGATATAAAAATTAACGAAGTAATGTAAGTTTGGAAGATAATTGAGTATATTTAATGGTTGGACTTTAATTGAAATTAAATTGATATAAATTATATCATACTAGATTTCAATTAAAGTCTACCTAGTATTATACTAATTTTTTTCAAACTTTATTTGTATTTAGAGGGGAAAACAAGAATGAAAATAAAAAAGCTACATATAGCAATAATCATAATACGGCATAATCTTTATAAGTTTAGGTGCTTTTCATACAAATATTTGGTTTGATGAAAGTTATACCGTAGGAATAGTCAATCATAGCTTCCAAGAAATATGGGAGATAGGTGGAAGCGATGTGCATCCTGTACTTTATTATTTTGTGTTAAAGATTTTAAATTTGATATTTGGAAGTAATATTTTAGTATATAGGCTATTTTCAATAATTCCATTAGCAATTTTAGGAATTATAGGTTTTACACATATTAGAAAGGATTTTGGCGAAAAAGTAGGATTATTATTTTCTTTCTTGATTCTTTTCCTACCAGGAATTACAAGATATGCTACAGAAATAAGAATGTATTCATTGGCAATGCTATTTGTAACAATTACAGCTATATATGGATATAGATTATATAAAGATAGATTTTCAAACAAGAATTTAATAATATGTGGGATTTTCAGTTTAGCAAGTGCATATACTCATTATTATGGCTTAATGGCTGCAGGATTAATAAATTTAGCAATATTTATATATTTAATCAAACAGATTAAACAAAGAAAAACAGAATTTATTAAATTCATATCTTGTGCAATAATTCAAGTTATTTTCTACATACCATGGCTTGTATTCTTTGTATCACAGATAAAAGGTGTGTCTAATGGATTTTGGATAGGATTTTATTTTCCAGATACTTTAATTGATGCAATGATAGTTCCTTTTATAGGTAGCTATGTAAATAGAAGTATAGCAATAATTGTAACAACTTTGTTATATACATTTTCAATTTATCTATTATATAAGGAATATAAAGAGAAAAATTGGATAAATCCAGGAGTATTAGCAGGAATTGGCTATTTGGCAATAATTATTGCTGCATGTATAGTATCACTTATAATGCATCCTATTTTAATTGATAGATATTTATTAGTAGTAATGGGACTTTTAGTATTCTTTATAGCATTTTCTTTATCAAAACAAAAAAATAAAAATATAATAATAGGAATTTGTACAATAATACTTATAATTTCAATATTTAATAATATACATATAATAAAGACAAATTATGCTTTGTCTAATGATGAAATGTTAGGATATTTAAGAGAAAATGTGAAAAAAGAAGATACATTTTTAATATATCATAATGAGATTGTTGGCTTTTCAGTAACAACAAAATATTTAGATAATAAAACATATTTCCATGACAAAGATAATTGGAATGTAGGAAAGCCATATGAGGCTTATGGACCAAATTTTAAATGTGAATCTGATTTAAATAAAATTATTAATGAACTTTCGGGAAGGATTTGGATAATAAATATTTCAGAAGATGACCTTGAAAATGAAATAAAAAAAGTATATGATATAGATGTTCTAGATAGAAAAGAATTTAAGATAGATTATGATAATTCATATTTCTCATTTACCTTAATAGAAAAGTAATGGAGGTTAATATATAATGTGGTTTGTTAAAGATATAAAAGTTTATGCGTTTGTTGGTCCATCTGGGACAGGTAAGAGTTACAGAGCAGGATATGTTGCAGGAGAAAACAATATAAGCTACATAATTGATGACGGACTATTCATAAAAGAAAATGAAGTTATTGCAGGTTCGTCTGCAAAAAAAGCACCAACAAAAATTGAAACTGTAAAGCATGCTCTTTTTCAAACAGAAGCAGAGAAAAAAGAGATTATTGTAGCAATAAAAAAATATAAACCAGATGCTATAATGATTCTTGGTACATCTGATAATATGGTACATAAAATTGCGGAGAACTTAGGACTTCCAAAGATTTGTAAGATTATACGTATTGATGAAATTGCAACAAAGGAAGAAATGGAAACAGCAAGAAGAATACGTGTAACAGAAGGAAAGCATGTTATACCAGTTCCAACTTTCGAGATAAAAAAAGACTTTTCTGGATATATATTAGATCCACTTCAAATTTTTAAATCAAAAGGATTAGGGAAAGCACCTTATGTTTCAGAAAAATCCATAATAAGACCAACATTTAGTTATATGGGAAATTTCACTATATCAGATCAAGTGTTTAGACAGATAATTGAATATTTAGCATATAGAACACCAGCTATACATAAATTAGCTAAAATGAGACTTACAAAATATGAAGAAGGACCTAACATTTATATGGAAGTTATAGTTGTTTATGGATATAACTTAATAGAAAGTTTAAGTGAGTTTAAAGCTAAATGTATAAAAGAAATAGAAAAATTAACTGCAATGAATATTAGAAGTATGGAGATTGTTGCAAGAGGAATTGAGGTTATAAAAGAAGATAAGGAGTAATAGATATGGCATTTGTTGTAGCAATAGACGGACCTGCGGGAACAGGAAAAGGGACAATTACAAAAATAATAGCAGAAAAAATGAATTTAATAAATATTGATACTGGTGCAATGTATAGGTGTGTTGCACTCGAATGTATAGAAAAAAATATTTCTTCTAATGAAGAACAAAAAATAAATGAAATTTTAGAAAATATTGATATACAATTAAAAAATATTAATGGTGTGCAAAGAGTATTTTTAAATGGAAAGGATGTATCAGAAAAAATTAGAACACCTGAAGTAGATAGTAAAGTTGCAATATTTGCAGCATTAAAAATTGTAAGAGATAAAATGACTCCTATTCAAAGAAAGATGGGAGAAAATAATGACATAATAATGGAAGGGCGAGATATTGGAACTGTAGTATTTCCAAATGCAGATGTAAAAATATTTTTAGACTGCTCACTAGAAGAAAGAGCAAGAAGAAGGTATAAACAAAATTTAGAAAAGGGAATAAATGAAAGTTATGAAGAAGTACTAGAAGCAATAAAGCAAAGACATAAACTTGAAACAGAAAGAGAAGTAGCACCATTTGTAAAAGCTAAAGATGCAGTTATTGTTGATAGTACAAGCATGACAATAGATGAGGTTGTAGAAACAATAGAAGACATGGTTAGGAGAAAAAGAAATGATTAGAGGAATTATCAAATTTGTTTTAAGAATTGTGACTTTACTTTTATATAGAGTAAAGATAGTAGGACAAGAAAATATTGAAAAGGGAAAACCATATATATTATGCCCAAACCATATAAGTAACTGGGATCCCCCTACAATGGTTGCTTCTCTAAAAAGAAATGATGTATATGTTTTAGCTAAAGAGGAAATGTTTGTTAATGGCTTTATAAAATGGCTTGCAGTAAAAGTACATGCTTTGCCAGTTAGAAGAGGAAAACAAGATGTTAAATTGTTAAAAGATAGTGTAAAAGTTTTGAAAGAAAATCATATGATTCTAATATTTGCCGAAGGTACTAGAAATGGAATAGAGAAAAAAGGAAAAATACAAAATGGAGCTGTTTTAATGAGTTTAATGTCAGGAGTTCCGATTATACCAATTGGAATTCAGTCTAAGACAAAATATAGACCTTTTACTAAAGTTAAAATAAATATGGGAAAGCCAATGGACTTTAGTGAGTATAAAGATAAAAAAGGAGATAAAGAAACCTTAGATGCCTTGAGTAAACAAGTTATGGAAAAGATGATTTATTTGACAAATGAAGAAATTTAGTATATAATATTTGTTTGAAAAAATAAAGAGATATGGAAAGGGATTGTTAATATGAATAACAAAAATATTAGAAATATAGCAATAATTGCACACGTAGACCATGGAAAAACTACAATTGTAGATGAACTTTTAAAGCAAAGCCACGTTTTTAGAGAAAATGAACAAGTTGGAGAAAGAGTTATGGACTCTAATGATATAGAAAAAGAGAGAGGTATAACAATTCTTTCTAAAAATACATCTGTAATGTATGATGGAATTAAAATAAACATAGTTGATACTCCTGGACATGCTGACTTTGGAGGAGAAGTTGAAAGAGTATTAAAAACAGTAGATGGAGTATTACTTTTAGTAGATGCTTTTGAAGGAGCTATGCCTCAAACAAGAGAAGTTTTGAAGAAATCATTAGCATTAAATTTAAAACCAATAGTTGTAATTAATAAAATAGATAGACCAGGTTCAAATCCTGCAAAAGTTGTAGACGAAGTTTTAGAATTATTTATAGAGCTAGACGCAAACGATGAACAATTAGATTTCCCAGTTGTTTATGCTTCTGCAAAACTTGGAATAGCAAAACTTAACTTAAATGATAAAGACGGCGGAATGGACTGCTTATTTAAAACAATAATAGAAAATATCAATCCTCCAGAGTGTGATGAAGATGGACCTACTCAAATGTTAGTATCTAACATTGATTATGATGATTATGTTGGAAGAATAGCAGTTGGAAGAATTGAAAGAGGTTCAGTTAGAACAGGAATGAATGTTACAGTTTGTAAAAAAGATGGTAAAACAGCAAATGGAAAGATTACAAAAGTATATACTCATGTTGGATTAAACAAAGTTGAAGTAGAAGAAGCAAAAGCAGGAGATATTATAGAGTTTGCAGGTATTTCTGATATTAATATTGGAGAAACAATTTGTAATCCTGAACATGTAGAAAAAATAGACTTCGTTGATATAGACGAACCAACAGTAACAATGACATTCAGTGTAAACAATGGACCTTTTGCAGGACGTGAAGGTGAATTTGTTACATCAAGACATATTAGAGATAGATTATTTAAAGAACTTGAAAGAAATGTAAGTTTACGTGTTACAGAAACAGCAACACCTGATTCTTTTGAAGTTGCAGGACGTGGAGAATTACATTTATCAGTACTAATCGAAAATATGAGAAGAGAAGGTTTTGAACTTTTAGTTTCTCGTCCAAAGGTTATTATAAAAGAGATAAATGGTGTAAAATGTGAACCAATAGAAAGATTAGTTGTAAATGTTCCAGATGAATTTGTTGGAAATGTTATTGAAAAACTAGGAAAAAGAAAAGCTGAAATGATAAATATGGAACCAGCAGAAGACGGACATACAAAAATAGAATTTAAGATACCAGCAAGAGGACTTATTGGATATCGTTCAGAGTTTATGACTGATACAAAGGGAAATGGTACAATGAACCATATCTTTGATAGTTATGAAGAATATAAAGGAGATATAACATCAAGATCAAGAGGAACTATCGTAGCATTCGAAAAAGGAAAAGCTGTAACTTATGGATTATATAATGCACAAGATAAAGGGGAACTATTTATAGGACCTGGTACAGAAGTATATGAAGGTATGATAGTTGGGCTAAATTCAAGAGGGGAGGACTTAGCTATCAATGTATGTAAAGAAAAACATTTAACAAATACTAGAGCTTCTGGTTCTGATGATGCTTTACGTTTAGTTCCACCAATTCAAATGTCTTTAGAAAAAGCGATAGAGTTTATTCAAGATGATGAATTAGTAGAAGTTACACCTCAAAACTTACGTTTAAGAAAGAAGATACTTGATAGTAAGGAAAGAGAAAGAGCAAATAGGAATAAATAAAAACAAATAATGTTAAATTTTCAGTTTTTCATCTAGGTATTGCTTTTTATTCAGAGAAATTGTAATTTTTTAAAACAAGTCTTGTTCATGGTAAACATGAACATTACTGATTTTAAAAATTAACAATTTCTAATTCTTAAAAAGCTTACAGGCGATGAAAAACTGAAATTTTAACATTATTGATTTTTGGGAGATGAAAAAGTAACAATGAATAATATAATATTTGAAGAAATTAAGAAAAAAGCTCTAGAGGACCATATACCAATAATTATGGACGATACTCTAGAGTTTTTGAATAATATGTTAATTGGAAAAAATATAGAAAATATTTTAGAAATAGGTACTGCAGTACGGATATTCTGCTATATGTTTTTCAAGATACTTAACAGAAAATGGTAAGATAGACACAATAGAAAGAGAAGTAGAAAGAGCAGAAGAAGCGATAAAAAATATCAAATCTATGGAGTTAGATAGTAAAATTAATGTATTTGTAGGAGATGCAGTTGAAATTTTACCTACTTTAAACAAAAAATATGATATTATATTTATTGATGCAGCTAAACGGAAAATACCCATTTTTCTTAAGTGAAGCTTTAAGAATGTCAAAGCAAGGAACATTAATTATTGCAGATAATGTTTTATATAAAGGTTATGTAATGAGTGACTATAACAAACATAAACAAAGAACTGCAGTAAGAAACTTACGAGAATACATAAAAAAAGCTTTGGAAGATCCAAAGCTTGAAAGTGAAATTTTAGAAATAGGTGACGGACTTTGTATAAGTAAAGTACTTTAAAAGAGCCCCGAATATCTAATTGAAGAGATAATTGTATCTAATATCATTATACAAAGTAAAGAGTTAATAACAATATGTTGAACTTTAAAAGGTATCTTAACTAAAATTTTTCCTATAATTTTGGTCATAAGTGGATGTAAAAATTTAATAAATATTAAACTTCCGAAATCCCCAAACTAAACTAAAACTTAATGTTACTCTACTATTTATATTTAAGAAAAATCCTGTATAATCCCACCAACGAGTTGCAAATAGTGCTTGTAAAAAGAAATCTGTTATATATTCAAATAAGCTAAAAATAATTGCTGCTAAAGAGAATAGTTTAACAGGTTTTTTCTTGTAATCTTTAAGACAAAGTATTAAAATAAGTGCACCATATCCATATATAGGACAAATTGGTCCAAATAAAAATCCTCTTTTAACAAATTCATGTGTTGATACAACACAAAATATTTCTTCACCTATCCAACCAATAAAGGCGTAAATGAAAAAATAAATTGCAAGTTTCTGAAATTTACTTATATTCTTTGATAAATCCATAAAAACCTCTATAATCATTAAATAATAATATAATAATATCAAAAAAATGGTAAAAAGTAAAGGGAAAAGTATATTGAAATTTACCATAATATATTATATAATTAGCAAAAACAAGGATTTAATGTAATAAATAATTTTGGAGGTAACATTATGAGAATACCTGAGCTACTTGCACCAGCAGGTTCATTTGAGAAAGCAAAAATTGCATTTTTATATGGAGCTGATGCAGTATATTGTGGAACCGCTTCTCTTTCTTTAAGAAGTAGGGCAGAGGTGGACGACAATGACTTAGAAAAAACTATAATATATGCACATCAAATAGGAAAAAAGGTGTATGCGGCAATAAATATATATGCACATGATGAGAGCTACGAAGAAATTAGAAATCAAGCTAGAATGCTAAATAAACTTGAAGTAGATGGAATAATATTATCAGATGGAGGAGTACTAGAAATAATAAAAGAAGAAGCACCTGATGTAGATATACATATTAGTACACAAGCAAATGTTATATCTTCACATTCTGCTAACTTTTGGCATAAAAATGGTGCTAAGAGAGTTATACTTGGTCGAGAACTTTGTAAAGACCAAATAAGAGAAATAATAGATAGCACACCTATGGGACTTGAAATAGAAATGTTTGTACATGGCGCGTTATGTTTTGGATACTCAGGGAGATGCTTTTTAAGTGACTTTTTGGCTTCAAGAAGTGCAAATCTTGGGGATTGTGCACAAAGTTGCAGATGGGCATATAATGTTTATGCTGAAGAAAAAAATAATCCTGGAAATCTTATGCCTGTTGAATATGACGAAAAGGGAACATATATCTTTTCTTCAAAAGATTTGTGCCTTTTAAAAGAAATACCTGAAATAATCGAACTTGGAATAGACAGTCTAAAAATAGAGGGAAGATTAAAGACAGAATATTATCTAGCAAGTGTTGTAAATGCATACAGAAATGCAATAGACGATTATTTAAAAGCACCTAATAAATATGATTATACAAAATATTTAAAAGAAATAGATAAAGTCAAAACAAGAAGCTTAACTACTTTTTATTTTAATGATAGCGATAATAAAGATTTCCAAGAATTTGAAGGAAAACAATATAATCCAGACTATGAATTTGGAGGAAAAATTGTAGAATATGATAGAGATAAATCTATAATTGAAATAAAGAATAAACTTTTTGTAGGAGATACATTAGAGATAATAATTCCAGGTACAATAGAAGTATATAGTTTTGAGATAAACAGATTATGGGATGCAGAAACAGATGAAGAGATAGAAAGCATAAGTCCAGGTAAAAAAGGACAACTTGTAAAAATACATTTACCAATAGAGTGTGAAAATAACTGGATAATAAGAAGAAAAAAATGAAAAAAGGATGCGACCATTGGGGACGTAGAAGATTGGCTCATCTTTCCAAATGAGACAATCTTCTACGTCCCCAATGTCGCACTTCGTTTTAATTGTTTATTCTAAGTCTTTCTCCTGTAAAGATTAAGTTAGGATTTAGAATATTATTTAATCGTACAATGCTTTGAATTGTAACTCCAAATCTATTTGCAATATATGTAAGTGTATTTCCACGCATTACAGTATAAAGTATGTGCCCAGTTTCATATTCATTACCCTTTATTTCTTCCAAATTTCGCGTTACATCAATTTTTAAAACTTCTCCAATAAAAATTAAGTTAACATTTCTAATTCCATTTAAACCAGCAATTTCATTTACAGTAGTTCCAAACGAGGCTGCAATTTGACTTAAAGTATTTCCACTTTGTACAGTATAATATTCTATCTTATTTACATTGTTTGGAGGAGTTGTAATCACATCATTTGACGATAAAAATATATTTTCAGTGAACCTATCTCTATCAACAAAACCTCTTATTCCAGGAATTTCTCCTTTATCTGAATATTGAAAGCCGTGTCCATGAAGACCAATTCACATTACTAGAAGGGGAAGAAACACCATATTCTGCTATCCATAAAGGATACTTAGAAGCAAGTTCCTCTCCAAAGGTATCTCTTGCATTAGATGCATCACTATATATAATTACTTCTTTACCAGTAAGTTCATTTACTTTTTCTAAAAATGTAGATGATATCCTATTTATTTCTTCTCTAGTTAAATTTCCAAAATTTTCAAAGTCCATTGCTAATTTACAATCAGGAGAAGTAGCAGATATTACAGAAGAAAAATATTCCGCTTCTTGTACAGCTTCTTCATCATTTCTTGCTAATAGAAAGTGATAAAGCCCAACTTTTAAGCCATTTGCTTTTGCATTATTGTAATTTACTTTAAAAAATGGATCAGTGATATTATTTCCTTGGCTTGCTTTAATGTATACAATGTCAATTCCAGAAGCTTTAACTCTTGAATAATCTATGTATCCTTGCCAATTACTTACATCTATTCCTTCATAGATTGTTTCATCAGAAGGGGTAAGAGCAAAACAGGAAGAAGATATTGCTAGGACAAAACATAGTAAAATGCTTATAAATATAAACTTTTTTAACATATAAAACCTCCTTTTAGATACATTATATTGAAAGTAATTGAAAAGTGTGTTTTTTTATGTTATTATAGCAATAGAAATTTATATAAGAAAAGGTAAAATAAATGAAAAAAATAATATATGTATTTGGAATAGTATTTTTAACAATAGTAATTCTTGTAAATTTAGTATTTACTGCTAGATTAGATAATGGGGAGCATATTAAAATAGAGTTTAATAGTATAATATATACTATAGGGGTTATAGTTTTAGGAGTTATAATTTTTGGACTAACTAAGTTTTTAAATGAAGTTTTATATAAAAAAGAAAGCTCAAAAAAGAAAAAGACTATTAGACAAGCGTTATTTATTGTTGCAATAGTCATTTATATTATAGCGAATATTGCTTGGATAATTCTTGTTAGACCAGGAATAGTTGGAGATCAAATACATGCATGCAACTTGGCTCAAACCTTTTATAATAATAACCTAGAAGAATATTTACCAAATTTAACTTATGCAGGAATTCCACTAAGAGATTATATGCAGGCTTATCACCAACAAATATCTTTAGCATTTGTGTTTAGCCTTTTCTTTAGACTGATACATTGGGATTTTATAGGAGCATTAAGAGTATTAAATGTTATTAGTAATGCTCTAATTGTAGTAGCTTTATTCAAAATTGGAGAACATTTATCTAAAAAATATAAAATCAATAAAGTATTGTTGTTAACATTAATACTAACCTTTTTTTCATTAACTATGTTATCTACATTTATATATGGAGATTCGTTAAGTCTAGCATTATGCTTGTTCTCAGTATATTTTATGATGAGATATACTGAAACTAAAAAGATAAAATATCCAATATTTGCATCTATATTTACAATGATAGCATATATGGCAAGAATGAATAGTTTAATCTTTATAATTGCAACTGTAATATATATGCTACTAAATTTAATAAAGGAATTTAGTAAAATAGAGTGGAGAAAAAGTGCTATAAATGCAGCTATAATTTTAATGTATATAGTTATATCAATAGTACCATCAGGGATTGTTAAAAGTTATTATTTGAATAAATATGATATGGATAAAACAAAAGAATATCCTAATATAAGTTATTTTCTTATGGCAATGGAAGAATCATGGAGAGGATGTGGCTGGTATAATGAGGATATAGGAGAGCCAGCCTTAAAAGATCCAATAGGTAAAAAAGAGGAATACAAAGAGAGAATAAAAGAAAGATTAACATATTTTGTCCAGAATCCAGGAAAAGCATTTGATTTTTATTTAAAAAAGGTAACTTCTATGTGGGCTGAAAATACTTATGCGGCAATAAGAAGTAATACTGTAAAAGAAGACGATCCATTAGAAAATATGTATGAACCTTTAGCGTTCTATCAGAAAGCATTACTCATACTAACTTGTGTTTGTTCTTTAGTGGTATTAATACAAAATAGAAAGAATTTGTCATTGGAATTAATATTTTTATTAACAGTATTTATAGGAGGATTTTCATTCCATATATTGTGGGAAGCAAAATCAAGATATATAATTCCATATATAGTAGTGCTAATACCACTTGCTAGTATTAATGTTAAGCATTTCAAGAAAACTGTTTAGTTTTCTTGAAATGCTTTGTTTAATTTATTAATTGCCTTTGTTTCTATTCTCGAGACATAGCTACGACTTATTCCAAGCATTTTAGCAATCTCATTTTGAGTTTTAGGAATTTTACCATTTAAACCAAATCTCATTTCAAGTATTAGTTTTTCTCTATCTTTTAGAATTTCCTTCATTTTCTCAAATAATTGCTTAGTTTTTAGTTTTAAATCAATTTCATCTTCAATACTTCTTTCATCATTTTCTAGTATTTCTAAAAGAGTTATCTCGTTATCATCTTTGTCTTTTCCGAATGGGTTCATTTAGATATACTTCAGATTTAGTCTTTTTTGAAGTTCTAAGAAACATAAGGATTTCATTTGCAGTTAGCACCTGTTGGAAATGTTTCATCTTTCATATTTCTAGCACCTAAAAAGTTAATAGTTATATCTTCGCCATCTGTTGTTATAGAACTTACTAATAACTTAATCATATTTCTTTTAGTGTTTAAATCTAAAGTATCAAAAGAAGTAAAATAAGTATCTAATATATTAAGTAATAAGTCGGCTGTTTCTTTGTCACTTATTTCATCATAATTGGTATTAGTTAATGATTTTATTTGTTTTTCTAGTTCAATATTAGTTTCTTTTAGTTTTTTAATCTCATTAGAAATATCATCTAATAAAGAAACATCTACATATTTAATTTTATCTAATAATGAGTTAATATCATTTTCATTTTTATTGATTAATGATTTTAATGTTTTGACTTCTTCATTATTTTTATATTCTTTATTAAATGTATTTGTAGATAAATCTTTAAGTGCTTTATAAAATTTTGATGTAGGGGTAGCAAGTTTTTTTATTTCTTCTAAAACTAAATCATCAGCCTCTAATCCATTTATATTTTTACATTGGCATTTTTGTTTTCTGCTTTTATCTTTAAGTTCGCACATATAGTCAAAAACTCTACGACCATCAGCACTTATCATTTTATTTTTTAGTTTTGCTCTCATAAATGAGCCACAATGTGAACATCTTAAAATTCCTGATAATAAGGCATTACTTGTACTAGGTTTACGATATTTCATGTCGCTGTTTCTATCTAACAAGTCTTGAACTTCAACCCATTCTTTACCTGATATAATACCTTTGTGTTTTCCAACAGCTACAATCCAGTCGTTTACATCTTTTCTAACTACTTGATTTTTCTTTTTCTCTGTTTTGTTATATACCATCAAGCCATGTATTCCATCAAATTCTTTTTCATCTGCATAAATTTCTACACCTAAATTTC
>CANPOS010000039.1 GCA_947575745.1 uncultured Clostridium sp. | reverse complement strand
ACAGTAACAAGAGTATACTACAAAACAAACAAAGACGAAGAATATACATATGTAGAAGGTAAAGTTGCAACATTAACAATACAAGACCCAGGAAGAACAATAATATATGCATATGTAACAGACAAACAAGGAAACGAATCAGAACAAGCAAACAAAGAAATAAAATACGACAACATACATCCAGAAGTAGGAGAAATAGAAATAGAAGGAACAAAAGGAATAATAGACGGAACAGAAACAGGATGGTATGTATCAGAAGAAGTAACAATAAAACTAAACAACATGACAGACGAACCAATTGAAAGTGGAATAGAAGGATACTACTATTGGGAAATACCAGAAGGAAGTAGCCCAAGTGAAATACCAGAAGAACAAAAAACATATGTAAAAGGAACAACAGGACAAATAAAAATAACAAAAGAAGGAAAAGTAGCAATAGGAACTCAGGCAAAAGACAAAGCAGGAAATATAACAAAGGTTGCTAAAACAATAACAATATATAAAGATAGTATCGAACCAATAGACTTTTTACCTAATATAGTAAATGGAAGTATAACAAGTAATGGATTTACAGTCACAGCAGGAACAACAGATGCAACATCTGGAATAAGCCATTATAATTTCTATGTAAAGCAAGGAAGTACAACAATAAAAGAGCTAAAAGATAATGAAGAAGGAAGATTTGAGGTAACAGGATTAGAACCAAATACAACATATAGTATAGTAGTTGAAGCAGTAGATAGAGCAGGGAATGTAAAAAGAGGAACAGGAATAACAGGAACAACAAAAGGAAAAGTACTAACCCCAACAATAACAATAAACCCAAGCACTCCAAATGGTTCAAATGGCTGGTATAACAACGGAAATATAACAGTAACAATAAACGATGGAGAAACAGACAGCACAAAAACAGGAGTAACAGGGATAGTATATACATTAGATGGAACACAGACCACGGTAAACGGAAGAACAGCAACAGTAACAATAAACACAGATGGAACCCATACAATAAAGACATATTCAACAGATGGGGTGGCAAACTCAGCAGAGACAAGCGCCTATACAATAAAAAGAGACGTAACAGATCCAACAGCAAGTCTATCTACACCAACAAATGTAACAACAAGTGGAATGACAATAACAGCAAATGCGTCAGATACAACATCACAAGTTGCAACATATAAATTTCAAGCAAGTACAGCAAGTAACTTCTCAAGCATAACAAAAGAATCAACAGTTCAAACAAGCAATTCATATACATTTAGTGGCTTAACAAGTAGTACAACATATTATGTAAGAGTAATAGTAACAGACAATGCAGGTAGAACAAAAACATCAAATACAGTAACACAAGCAACAGCTAACACACCACCAACAAAAGCAGTGGTATCATTTAATAGCAAAGGAACGAATTATATAAAAGTAAATGCAAAATCAACAGATGCAGATGGAGATAAACTAACATATACATTATATTATGGAACAAGTTCAAGTAATTTAACAGCTGCAACACCACTATCAAACCAAACACAAAATGTACAAATTGCAATACAAACACCAACAAATCTAAGTCAATATACATATTACTATTGGAGAGTAGATGTATCAGATGGAAAAGCAACGACACAGGGAGAGGTACAAACACGAATTAGGACATATTGTCCAGGAACAGGAAAAACATGTAATGGACCATTTGAAGAGGATGCTATTTGTACGAATTGTAGTAATGGATTGGAAAATAAGTGGTGTGCTGGGGAGTGGCGAGTGAGCGGACCTTCATATAACAATGGCATGTGGTATTGGGCTTATTATTGTGATATTTGCGGCAATTATGAGTCTGGGTCTTCCAATTATGACCCTAATTTCTCCGCTTCCGACAAGTCAGGTGTTGGACACTTCGACAAGGTAACGTGCAGTAATTGCAGAGGGACTGGGACATACAAGAAAACCATCAAGTGCACGCATAACAAAACCAAAAGTCATTCTTACTGTAACCATGGTAAAGTGGGGCAACATGATTAAAGTTTTTTGGGCAACAACTATAGATCACTTCAGACTATCATTTTTTGGTGTCGCTTTTAGACTAGTTCTTAGTTACTGAAAAAAGTAGCTTTAAATTTCAACTAAAATTAATAAAAATCCAAAAAATAGATTTAATTTTCTGTTTTTTGGATTTTTACAATTTTTAAATCGTAAACTACTTTTTTACCCAACATCCTCTTGTTTAATTTCAATTTCATCTATCATACTTACTATTAAACCTGCTCTTTTAGCTTTTTTCAAAAGATAGTTATACTTAGATTGAGCAGCTTTTATCTGATAAAGATAATAATCAATAAGATCACCTTCAGCAAACTCAAAATTTTTACATGCAGAATCCAAATCTTCGCGAGTTTTAATAATACTCTTTACAAGATCAGAATTTGGAAATTTATCCTTTTTAGGGAAAACTGGATTTTCCTTTACATATTTTTCGTAAACCATAAAAACCTCCACTAAAAAACTAATAACAATATTTGTTTCGACTTGAAAAAATTACTAATAGTTTATTCAAAAAACGAACTATTTATACAATTAATTCATATATAGTTAAATTTTTAAGTGAAATGAGTGCCTAATGCTTGTCTTTTTTAGAAATCCGTTATATAATAAACAAATATGAATTGGATAGGAGGTTAGGAAAGTATGAAAGTAGAAAAAGAAGAATTATTACATATTGCAAAACTTGCGAACCTAACTATAAAAGAAGATGAAATAGAAAATTACTTATTAAATTTACAAGATATTTTAAATTTTGCTAATATTGTAAATGACGCACCAGTTGAAGGACTAAAAGAAACAATAGGAGCAAATGAAAATTATAATGTATTTAGAAAAGACGAAATAAAAGAATTTGAAGACCAAAAAAGTTTATTACAAAATGCACCAGAAGAAGAACAGGGGATGTTCAAGATACCAAAGGTTATCTAACAAAATAAGAGGATATAATTGTAATATGTATAATTTTCCGATAGACGTTGTGGTACATTTTCTTAAATGGGAACACAAGAAAAATTATATATATTACAATATTGTTGAAGAATATATATTAAGAAAGGTAAGATTTTATGGATATAACAGAACTTACAGTTCATGAATTAAAGGACAAGCTTGACAAAAAAGAACTAACGATTACAGAAATTACAAAAGCCTATGTAGACAGAATAAAAGAAAAAGAACCAGAAATCGAAGCATTTATAACAGAATTAACAAGTGAAGCAATAAAAAAATCAGAAGAAATAGAAAAAAGAATAGACAATAATGAAAAATTAGGAGAATATGCAGGAATACCAATAGGACTGAAAGACAATATGTGTACAAAAGGAATAAAAACTACTTGTGCTTCAAGAATGCTAGAAAACTTTATTTCTCCTTATGATGGAACAGTTGTAGATAAAGTAATAAATCAAGAAAATATGATAAACTTAGGAAAACTTAACATGGATGAATTTGCCATGGGAAGCTCAACAGAAAGTTCATACTTCAAAAAAACAAAAAACCCATGGGACTTAAGTAGAGTACCAGGAGGTTCATCAGGAGGAACAGCTGCAGCAGTAGTAGCAAATATGGTACCATGGGCACTTGGCTCAGACACAGGAGGAAGTATACGTCAGCCAGCATCATTATGTGGAGTAGTTGGATTAAAACCAACATATGGACTAGTGTCAAGATATGGATTAGTAGCGTTTGCATCATCATTAGATCAAATAGGACCAATAACAAAAGATGTAAAAGACGCAGCAATACTATTATCAATGATTGCAGGACATGATAAAAAAGACTCAACATCAGCAAATATTTCAAAAAAAGACTATACAAAAGCACTAACAAATAATGTAAAAGGGCTAAAAATAGGAGTACCAAAAGAATTTTTTGGAGAAGGAATAAATGAAGAGGTAAAAGAAGCACTAAATAAAGCTATAGAAAAATACAAAGAACTAGGAGCAATTGTAGAAGAAACTTCATTAGACATTGCACAATATGCCTTAGCAACTTACTATATAATAGCTTGTGCAGAAGCAAGTTCAAACCTTGGAAGATTTGACGGAATAAGGTATGGATATAGGACAAAGAACTTTGAAAACCTGAAAGACATATATATAAACTCTAGAAGTGAAGGATTTGGAGCAGAAGTAAAAAGAAGAGTTATACTTGGAACTTATGTACTAAGCTCAGGATATTATGATGCATATTATAAAAAAGCACAACAAGTCAGAACATTAGTAAAAAACAAATTTGAAACAGAATTTGAAAAGTATGATATGATACTAACACCAACTTCACCAGTTACAGCCTTTAAATTTGGAGAAAAATCAGAAAATCCATTAGAAATGTATTTATCAGATATTTGTACAGTATCAGTAAATATAGCAGGACTTCCAGGACTATCAATACCATGTGGAATAGACAAAAATGGAATGCCAATAGGAATGCAGTTAATAGGAAAGCCTTTTGATGAAGAAACAATACTAAATGCAGGATATACTTATGAACAAGCTACTAACTTTAGGGAAAACTATAAACCAACATTCAGAAAAGGAGGTAATAGTTAATGGCAAAAAATGATTATGAAGTAGTTATAGGACTTGAGGTTCATGCCGAACTATCAACCAAGACGAAGATATTCTGCTCATGCCCAACAGAATTTGGAGGAGAACCAAATACACACTGTTGTCCAGTCTGTATGGCAATGCCAGGAGCATTACCTGTTTTAAATGAAAAAGTAGTAGAATATGCAGTAAAGGCAGGACTTGCAACAAACTGTGAGATATCAAGAGATAGCAAAAATGATAGAAAAAATTATTTTTATCCAGATCTTCCAAAATCATATCAGATATCGCAATTTGATAAACCACTTTGCGAAAAAGGACATGTAGAAATAGAAACAAATGATGGAAAGAAAAAAATAGGAATCACAAGAATACATATAGAAGAAGACGCAGGAAAATTAAATCATGATGATTATGGAAGAGGAAGTTTAGTAGACTTAAATAGAGCAGGAGTTCCATTAATTGAAATAGTATCGGAACCAGATATGCGTTCAGTTGAAGAAGCGGATAAATACCTAAAAAAACTAAAATCAATACTTGAATATATAGAAGTATCAGACTGTAAAATGCAAGAAGGATCACTAAGAGCAGATGTAAATGTATCCGTTAGAAAAAAAGGACAAAAAGAATATGGAACAAGAACAGAAATGAAAAACATGAATTCATTTAGAGCAATATCAAGAGCTATTGAATATGAGATAGATAGACAAATAGAAATAGTTGAAAATGGCGGAAAAATAGAACAAGAAACACTTCGCTGGGATGAAGTATCAGGAAGAACATTTTCAATGAGAGATAAGGAAGATGCACAAGATTATAGATATTTTCCAGAACCAGATTTATTAGCAATAAAACTTTCAGAAGAATATATTGAAAATATCCGTAAGAACTTACCAGAACTTCCAGAAAGTAGAAAAGAAAGATATATTAAAGAATATAAGTTAACAGAAAAGGAAGCAAATACTCTAACTGCATCAAAATATTTATCAAATTTCTTTGAGAATTCAGTAGAAATATGTAACAATCCAAAAGCAGTATGTAATTGGTTATTATCAGATATAGCAAGAATATTAAATGAAAAAGAACTAGAGCCAGAAGAAATACCTTTTATACCTGAAAACTTAGCAGAATTAATAAAACTTATTGAAAAAGGAACAATAAGCAGTAAGATTGCAAAAGATGTACTTGAGAAGATGTTTGAAGAACCAGAAACACCAAGTAAAATAATAGAAAAGAATGGATGGGTTCAAATATCAGATGAAGGAGCCATAAAAGAAATAGTACAAAAGATAATAGCTTCAAATCCTCAATCAGTGGCAGATTTTAGAGGAGGAAGAGAAAAAGCGTTAGGTTTCCTAGTTGGACAGGCGATGAAGGAAACTAAAGGAAAAGCCAACCCACAAAAGTTAAATGAAATGTTTAAAGACGCTATGAAGTAAAGACGAAAAAAATGCACTTAAGAAATAAGGGAAAACCAAATTTTTTAAGTGTATTTTTTAATTCTTTTTTGATTTATCATTTGCTATTTTGATTGTCTGGAACATACTCAAATAATTCAGAAATTTCACAATCTAGAGCTTTACAAAGAGCATTAATCTGACAAATATCAATACGTTTAGTTTCCTCATAATACATTTTGGAAATTGTAGCAGGTCTGATGTTAGTAAGTCTAGATAAAGTTTTTTGATTCATCTTATGTTTTCCAAGTAAATCAGAAAGTTTAATTTTAATCATAATAGCCTCCGTTTCACACTCTGAATATAACATTTTGTCGAAAATTAAATTTATTTGTTGTATTTTACCATTTTATGTATTAAAATTACAGAAGATAGCCAAAATATAACGTTAAAAGTAACAAAAAGTAATGTACAAGTAAACATAATTAAACTATAAGGTTGGTGATTAATATGGAAGTAAAATTAGCATGGAAAGAAGAAAACAGAAAATATTTAAATGAAGTACAAAAGTTTTTAGATAAAGCAGAAAACATAAAAGAAGAAAAATTAAAGGAAGAAATAATAGGACAAATGTTAAAATGCGATAAGATTTTAACAGAACTTGCAATACAAGAAATAAATAAGAATAAAAATTCAAAAAATGATAAATAATAATCATATATTATTTATTTTAAAGTGGTGCGATAAAATGTTAAAGAAAATTATAATTGGACTATTTGCTGGAACAGTAACTGGACTCTTTGGCTCAGGAGGACGGTATGATACTTGTTCCAGCTTTTACTTTTATTTTAAATTTAGAAGAAAAAGAAGCGAGAGCAACTTCTATTTTTTGTATACTGCCAATGGTATGTGCAAGTTCCATTTTTTATTTTAGTTCATCATATATAGAATTTGAAACAGGAATTCTTTGTGCAATAGGTGGAGTAATACGGTGGGGTCATAGGATCAAAATTATTAAAAAAATTATCAAACAAAACATTAAGAATATTCTTTACAGCATTTCTTATTTATGTAGGAATTAAATTAATTATACAATCATAAAAGTGCTTAGAAAGGAGAAAAATGTTAAATATATTAATAGGAGGAATATCAGGAATAGTTAGTGCAATGGGCATGGGAGGAGGCACAATCCTTATACTTTGCCTTTCCTTATTTTTAGGAAAAGACCAACATATAGCACAAGGGGCAAACCTTGTATTTTTTATTCCTACATCAATAGTTTCAATAATTATGAATATAAAACAAAAGTTAATAAAATGGAAAACAGGAATAACAGTATCAATATTTGGAATAATTGGAGCAATAATTCGGCGCTAAAATTTCAGTAAACTTAGACACAAATAAATTGAAACTCTATTTTGGAATATTTTTGTTATGCATTGCAGCATTTGAGATATACTCCTTATTTTTTAAAAATAAGGAAAATAAAAATAAAAGTATATAATTAGGTAAAAAAGTAATAATAATACTAAATATATTAAGAGGAGGAAATAAAATGAAATTTGTAAAAGGTGTTTTAATAGGAACTATGGTATCAGCAGGAATAGCAATGGCATATATGGAGAGCACAAATAGAACAAAAAAGACATTAATGAAAAAAGGAAAACAAATGGCTAAGAAAATGGGAATAATGTAAGACAATCACATAATTAATTACAGTTCATAGACTAATGTATGAGAATATGAGGTGAGAAAAATGTTAGACTTTATATTAAATACATTAGTCTATATACTTGCAATATATGGAATAATAGAAATAGTTAAGACAATATATTATATAATGCAATATACAAACTTAAGAGAAGACGGAATATACATAATAATTGCTGCAAAAAATCAAGAAAAAGGAATAGAAGGAGTGCTACGTTCAGTACTATTCAAAATAATGTATGGAAAAGAAGAAGTAATAAAAAAAGTAATATTAGCAGATCTTTCATCAGAAGATAAAACACTAAAAAAATTAAAAAACTTTAAAAAGGAAAATGAATATGTAACAGTATCTACTTGGAGAAAGTGTAAAGATATAATTGATATGATAGATGATACATAGAAAATATATAATCATATCTATCAAGCATAAAGAAAAATCATTTTTCGACAAATTTTATTGATATAAAAAAATGTTTATGTTAGAATAAATGCTGTAAAAAGATATTCAAAAGAAAGGACAAATTCATATGAACTATTTTAATAAAGAAATTAGTGAGATAGAAAAAGAACTTAAAACAGATATAAACAATCGGACTAACAGAAGAAGAAATAATAAATAAAAGAGGGGAATATGGATTTAACGAACTAAAATCAAAAAAGAAAAAAAGCATTATAATAAAATTCTTAGAACAATTCAAAGACTTCATGATAATAATATTAATAATCGCAGCCATTGTATCAGCATTTGTGGGAACACATAATGGAGAAGGAATGACAGATGCTATTATAATAATGATAGTAGTAATAGTAAATGCAATAATAGGAGTAATACAAGAAAACAAAGCAGAAGAATCATTAGAAGCATTGAAAAAGCTAAGTGCACATGCATCGAAGGTTATGAGAAATGGAGAAATAAAAGTAGTGCCAGCAAGAGAACTAATACCAGGAGATATAGTAGTACTTGAAACAGGAGATTATATACCAGCTGATATAAGATTAGTAGAGACAGCAAACTTAAAAGTACAAGAAGCGGCACTTACAGGAGAATCAGTACCAATAGAGAAAACAACATATACAATAAAAGATGAAAAAACAAGTTTAGGTGATAGAAAAAACATGGCATTTTCATCAAGCTTAGTGACATATGGTAGAGGAAAAGGAATAGTAACAGCAATAGGAATGAATACAGAAGTAGGAAAGATAGCAGGAATGCTAAACGAAGTAGAAGAAAAAGAAACCCCACTCCAAAAAAGGCTAAATGGACTAGGGAAGACACTTGGAATAGCATGTTTAGGAATATGCATAATAATATTTCTAATAGGGATTGCAGAAGGAAAAGAAATAGTAGATATGTTTATGACAGCAGTAAGCTTAGCAGTTGCAGCAATACCAGAAGGATTAGCAGCAGTATCAACAATAGTACTTGCAATAGGAATGCAAAGAATGGTAAAGAAAAATGCAATAGTAAAAAAATTACCAGCAGTAGAAACTTTAGGAAGTAGCACAGTAATATGTTCAGATAAAACAGGAACATTAACACAAAATAAAATGACAGTAAAAAAGATATTTCTTAATGGAATTATATATGATATAGAAGAAGTAGAAAAAAATGAAGTACTTGAAAAAATAATATATACAAATATGCTTTGTAATGATACAAAAGTAGGAACAAATAATGAACTTACGGGAGATCCAACAGAAACAGCATTAATAGAAATGGGCTTTAAACTAAGTTATGGAAAAGGAGTATTAAAAGCAAATCCAAGAGAAAATGAAATACCATTTGATTCAGAAAGAAAACTAATGACAACAGTAAATAATGTAAATGGAGAATATATAGTATACACAAAAGGTGGAACAGATGAATTATTAGAAAGATGTATAGCATATGAAACACAAGAAGGAATAAAATATGACTTAGAAGACTATAAAAAAATAATATGTGAAAATAACGAACAAATGGCAAAATCGGCATTAAGAGTTTTAGCATGTGGATATAAAATTATAGACCACAAACCAACAGACGAAGAAATGAAAGATATAGAAAAAGACTTAATATTTTTAGGAATGTGTGGAATGATAGATCCACCAAGACCAGAAGTAAAAGTCGCCATAGAAAAATGTAAAACAGCAGGAATAAAAACAGTTATGATTACAGGTGATCATAAAATTACAGCAATGGCGATAGCAAAAGAACTAGGAATATTAGAAAAAGAAGAAGAAGCATTAGCAGGAGCAGAACTAGATAATATATCAGATGAAGAATTAACAAAAAATATAAGAAAATATAGTGTATATGCTAGAGTATCACCAGAACATAAAGTAAGAATAGTAAAAGCATGGAAAGCAAATGGAGAAACAGTTGCAATGACAGGTGATGGAGTAAATGATGCACCAGCACTAAAAACAGCAGATATAGGTTGTGCAATGGGAAAAGTAGGTACAGATGTTGCAAAAGAAGCGGCAGATGTAATTTTAACAGACGATAATTTTGCAAGTATAGTAACAGCAGTAGAAGAAGGAAGAAGGATATATGACAATATCCTAAAGGCAATACAATTTTTACTATCAAGTAATATAGGAGAAATAGTAGTACTATTCTTTGCAATAATGTTAGCACCAATGCTTGCAAAGTGGTATGGAATATCAGATATAGGAGCAGTAACACCACTACTTGCAATACACATACTTTGGATAAATTTAGTTACGGACTCACTTCCTGCACTTGCACTTGCAGTAGATCCAGCACAAGATAACATAATGAATAGAAAACCAAGAGACAATTCAAAAGGAATATTTAGAGGAGGAATGCTATTTAGAGTTATATATCAAGGAGCAATGATAGGAATAATTACTTTAATAGCATTTGTAATTGGACTATCTTCAACAAAAGGCATGGAAGAAACAGAAAGAATACAAATAGCCCAAACAATGGCATTTACAGTACTTGCTTTTTCGGAACTTGTACATGTATTCAATATAAGAAATAATAAAGAATCAATATTCAAAACAGGAATATTTGACAATAAGAAATTAATACTTGCAATATTAGTATCAGGACTATTAGTATCAGCAATATTATTCATTCCAGTCTTAAGAGATATATTTAGTATAGCCATACTTCCAAAAGAGAACATAGTTGAAACAATTATACTTATAATATCTCCATTAATTATAGTAGAAATCTTAAAATTATTTAAAATTAATATGTTAAAAGACGAAGAATAAGAGGTAAAATATGGAGGAAGAAGAAAATGTAGATTTGACAGAGCTATTAGAGGCAAAGACTACAAAGAAAAAACTGATTAATAAAATACTGATTATTGTAACAATAGTTTTCACAGTGATTATAGTTGCTGTAATTGTAGGACTATTACTTGCAAAATCACATAATGAAAAATTGTTAGCCGAGTATAATAAAAAAATGGCAAATATAATAAAACAAGAACAAGAGAAAAAAGAAGAAAAAAAGCCAAAACTTCCAGTATATTCAGAGAATGCTAAAAACAGAATGCAAAACATATATTCACAAGAAGGAGAAGAAAAGATAGTATATCTAACCTTTGATGATGGACCATCTTCAAACATAACTCCACAAATATTACAGATACTAGAATCTGAAAATGTAAAAGCTACATTTTTCGTACTTGGAAGTAGAGCAGAATTATATCCAGAGCTAGTAAAGCAAGAGTATGAAGCTGGACATTATATAGCAAATCATGGATATTCGCATAACTATAAAGCGATATATTCATCTCCAGAAGCGGTACTAAACGAATACAATACAACAGAAGAAATAATAAGACAAGCGATAGGAAAAGAAAGCTACTCGAGCTATTTATTTAGATTCCCAGGAGGAAGCTCAGGAGGAAAATATGCTACAGTAAAAAGTGCAGCAATGGAGCTTTTAGATCAAAACAATGTTGCACATATAAACTGGAACTCTTTAACAAGTGATGCAGTAGGAACACCAACACAAGAAAGTATAGTAAGTAGTTTAGTTTCAACAGCAGAAGGAAAAAATAAAGTAGTAGTATTAATGCACGATTCAGGTACAAAACAGCTTACAGCAGATATGTTGCCACATGTTATTGCATATTTTAGAGATAATGGGTATATTTTTAAAAACTTTTATGATATAATGCAAGAATAAATTCCAAAAGAATCAGCATCCTGCGACGTTATGGTAGATTAGAAAACCATCAACGTGCAAAAAGCACGCCTCAGGTGTTTCTAATCTACCATGCCTAGCATTATACTATTTCTTTTGAAATTTAAAATAGTAAAATAAAGAAAGGAAGGATTAAAATGGCACTTGTTACGACAAAAGAAATGTTTGAAAAATCAATGAAAGAACATTTTGCAATAGGAGCATTTAATGTTAATAATATGGAGATAATACAAGCAATAGTTGATGCAGCAAAGGAGGAGAATTCACCAGTAATACTTCAAGCATCTTCAAGCGCAATAAAATATGCAAGAATAAACTATCTAATGAAAATGATAGAAGCGGCGGTAGGAGAGACAGATGTACCAATAGCTATGCACTTAGATCATGGTCCAGACTTTGAAACATGTAAAATGTGTATAGATGCAGGATTTACATCAGTAATGATAGACGGCTCAAAATATGACTTTGAAGAAAACGTAGCACTAACAAAAAAAGTAGTAGACTATGCACATGAAAGAGGAGTTGTAGTAGAAGCAGAGCTTGGTAAATTAGCAGGAATAGAAGATGATGTAAATGTATCAGCAAATGATGCAATGTATACAGATCCTGATCAAGCAAAAGAATTTGTAGAAAGGACAGGTTGTGATTCTCTTGCAATAGCAATAGGAACAAGCCATGGAGCATATAAATTTAAGGGAGAAGCTAAACTTAGATTTGATATATTAGAAAAAGTAAAAGAAAAATTATCAAATACACCAATAGTACTACATGGTGCATCAACAGTAATACCAGAATTAGTGGAAACATGTAATAAATATGGAGGAAACATACCAGGAGCAAAAGGTGTACCAGATGAAATGCTAAATGAAGCAAGTAACAGAGGAATATCAAAGATAAATGTAGATACAGACTTAAGACTTGCAATGACATCAGAGATAAGAAAAGTGTTTGCAGAGGCACCAGAAGCATTTGATCCTAGAAAATATTTAACACCTGCAAGAGACAAGATAACAGAAGTAGTTAGACATAAAATTAGAGATGTATTTGGCTCAAACAATAAAGCCTAGTTTCCAAAATAAGCTTTGTTTTGAGTTGATGCTAATTAGACAAATTTCCAATCAACGTGCATTAGCACGCCTCATGGAATATTTCCTCATGCGCCTGGCAATACTCGTTTCTTTTGAAAACTAAAAAAAAAGATATATTGAGATTTTTTAAAAATGCTCAATATATCTTTTTTGCTAATTATTTTTTAAAGCTCTTTCAATCTTACGCTCTGCATTCTTTTTAGCCATTTCACGTCTTTTATCAAAAAGCTTTTTACCTTTACCAATTCCGAAGCTCTAACTTAATATAATTTCTCTTAAAATATAAACTAATAGGAACTAAAGAATAACCCTTTTGCTGAACCATACCAATAAGCCTGTTAATTTCTCTTCTATTTAATAGAAGCTTTCTAGTTCTTAAAGGATCCTTATTCTGAATATTACCATGTTCATAAGGACTAATATGTATTCCATAAACAAAAACTTCTCCATTTTTTATAACAGCATAACTATCCTTTAAATTAACTTTACCGATTTCTAATAGATTTAATCTCTGTACCAGTGAGCACAATTCCGAGCTTCAATAGTGTCTATAATCTCATAATTGTATTTAGCAACAGGATTCTTAAAACTCATACTTGCCATTAAAATCTCCTCCAAACGTAACCTCATTATACCACCCATTACACAATAAGTAAATAGAAAAATGCTTGAATAGAGTAAAACAGATGGCATAAATATCTTTTTTCGATAGACGTTGGGGGACCGCTCTATGAAATGTTTTAGCTTTAGTTAAATACATTTCGTTGAGTGGGGGCGCAAGGAAAAAGATATTTATGCCATCTGTTTAAAATATCTAATGATGATTTCTATTATCAGCTTGAGCCCCATAATACCATACAAGAGCAACAATTGCTATTGCAGCAATGGCAAGAATAATCCAAACAAAATTAGTACCTGTATTAATTGTACCAGGAGCAGAAGTCCTAGTTGCAGTATATCCATTATCAGTTGTCATATCTGATACAGCACCTTCAGCTTTTGACATACTATCACGAGCTTTATCACCAGCATTTTCAGCACCATTTTTTATATCTTCAACCATGCTTGAAACACTATCTTTTGCATTTCCAGCAGCTTCTGCTGCACCATCAGCTATATTATGAATTCCTTCTCCAGCACGTTCTAATGTACTTTCTGCACCTTGCATTAAATTTGAAGCAAAACATATACTAGAAGTAAATAATATAAAGCAAAATACAGATAATATAATTAAAGATTTCTTTAGCATTTTTATATCCTCCTTTTATTGATTTAAAAGTTTATAAAACCAATATATATTGTGCATAAAAGCGGGGAAAATATCCATACAAAAAAACACTAAACAGGAAATAAATTCCAATTTAGTGTTCTTAAACAAATTATTATTCTAACGCATACGAATTAAAATTGCAATTGCAAATAATATTAATAAAATGCCTAAAACAATCAAAATAATATTTAATATATTTGACAAGCTTAAACTAGAAGAACTTAATGCAGCAGTTGAACCAACGGAAATATCAGTGCTTGGAGAATAAGTAGGTGAGCTATCAGGTAAAGAAGCTTGATCATTTATATTATCCGCATCATTATTGTAAGCAATATTAGAATTGCCACTTTGATTTGTATTAGTGTTAGAGTTAGTATTAGAATTTGTATTTGTATTACTTCCATACACAGTACTATCTACATTTTGATTAGAAGATATATTCATATTGACATTGCTAGTAGCATAAACAAAACTATATGTACACATTATAAATAAACTAAAAATAAAAGAAACTATTAATACTTTTTTCATAAGAACCTCCAAAATATAATCGATAAATAATCTATTCAAAAAATATTTTATAGTATTTTTCGAATAATGTCAATGAAATATGAATAAAAAAATAAGTAAATAAACGAAACAAAAAAATAGTCAAAAAGACTAAAAAAGAACGATTAAGTTGACTTATTAAGGAAAATAAGTTATAATAAAAGTACATAGGCCATCAGCCTGTGTTGTATATATAAAGCAACACTCATGTTCAGTTGCGACAACCAAAAGGCAGTCCAAAATTGTACCTTGAAAACCCAATAAGCAATATTTTTTAGGAGGATTTCGACTATGAAAAACAAGAAACGGCGCAGTAAGCAGATTGTAAGATACCTCAGTATCGCAGTCTGCATGCTCCTCTCTCTCCAGCTTTTCACTGTACCTGGCTATGCGGCCGAGGCTCAGGAGAATCTGGAAAAGGTGGCAAGAGCCACTGTTATCCTGGATAAGGTAGCCGAGGTTGTTGAAACCAAGGAGCCTGTGAATCAGGAAGCGGTACAGGTAACCCTCAGCAAACAGGAGGTCCTGAAAGGGACTACTACTCCCGCGACTGTAAAGGTTGCGAATGAGGATAAGCTGGTGGGTACCAAAGCCTATTACAGCAGTAATCCCAAAGTAGCGACGATTGACGCCAATGGGAAGGTAACTGCTAAGGGCGTTGGCGAAACCGTTATCACCGTAACCTATTCGGGAGACGAAGAGCACAACCCCACGTTCGGAAGTGCTGTCTTCAGCGTAACGCAAAATTCTTCTTTTGTGAAGAAAACCGCACAGAAAGAATTTGAGGTTGCCCTCAGCACCAGCACAGCGAAAGCTGGCGTGGACGTTATCCCGAAGGTGCAAATCACTGGCGCGGAAAAATTGGTTGGTACCAGAACTTACCACAGTAGCAATCCTGATGTAGTGACAATTAATGTCACTACTGGAAAGCTCCTGATTACGGGAGAAGGCACCACCGTAATTTCCGTGGTTTATTCTGGAGACAGCAACCGCAGCCCCGTTATGGCAAGCGCACCTTTGCATGTAAAACCTGCATTGCAACTTACTCTCAATCAGGACGTAGTCCTGTTGGGGAGTGAGGAGACTCCTGAAGTTACAGCGGTGGTTACCAATGAAGAAAATCTTCTTGGAGCCAAAACCTACCAGAGCAGTAATCCCAAGGTGGCGACTATTGATGCCGAGACAGGGAAAATTACTGTGCTGGGCGAAGGAGATACGATTATCTCCGTGACCTACAAGGGAGAAACTGGCAAGCATGGTCCTGTCGTTGCAAGCGACATCCTGAAGGTGACGAAAGACCCGAAGGAGGTTGAGAAGGAAGACCAGACAAAAGCAAATGTTGTGATTACCAACTCAAACGTGGAGAAGGGAACCAGCGTTACACCGGAAATCATGGTTACCAATGAAGAAAATCTTCTTGGAGCCAAAACCTACCAGAGCAGTAATCCCAAGGTGGCGACGATTGACGCCAAGACAGGAAAGATTACTTTGGTGGGCAAAGGAACCACCATGATAACAGTTATTTTCTCCAGTGACGAAAGTCACAAGGCTACTGTTGGCAGCGTGATGCTGACAGTAAGACCTGAGGACAAAAACGATAACGACAGCAGCGACAACAGCTTATATGATTTTGGCAAGGAGCCGGAGCCCGAGCCGGATCCTAAACCGGAGCCCAAGCCGGATCCTAAACCGGAGCCCAAGCCGGATCCTAAACCGGAGCCCGAGCCGGAACCGGAACCCGAGCCGGAACCGGAACCTGAGCCTGAACCTGATCCCGATCCTGACCCAGGAGTGATTCCCAACCCTGGCGGTGATCCCGTTATTCCTGGTGGTTCTGAACCTGATCCTGCTCCTGATCCGGGAGTGATTCCCAACCCTGGCGGTGATATTGTCACCCCTGGTGGTTCTGAACCTGATCCTGCTCCTGATCCGGGAGTGATTCCCAACCCTG
>CANPOS010000038.1 GCA_947575745.1 uncultured Clostridium sp. | reverse complement strand
AATCAAAGACAAGGAACACAAAGTACAAAAACAAGAGCAGAAGTTTCTGGTGGTGGAAAGAAACCATGGAGACAAAAAGGAACAGGTAGAGCAAGACAAGGAAGTACACGTGCTCCACAATGGATTAAAGGTGGAATAGCTTTAGGACCAAAACCTCGTTCATATACTTATAAAGTAAATAAGAAAGAAAAGAGATTAGCTGTTAAATCGGTATTAAGCTCAAAAGTTATAGAAAATGAATTAGTAGTTGTTGATAAATTAACATTTGACGAAATTAAAACAAAGAAAATGGTAAGTGCTTTATCAAATTTAAAAGTAGAAGGAAAAGCATTAATACTTTTACCAGAAAAAAATGAAAATGTTCAAAAATCAGCAAGAAATATCGAAGGAGTAAAAACAAGTCTAGTTAATACAATAAATGTTTATGATTTATTAAAATACACAAAACTTGTAGTTACAGTTGATACTATAAAGAAACTAGAGGAGGTGTACGCATAATGAGAGCAGAAGAAATTATAAAAGCACCAATAGTAACAGAAAAAAGTAGTAGTGAATTACAAAATGGAAAGTATACCTTTGAAGTTAATAAAAAAGCTACAAAAATAGAAATTGCTAATGCAGTTGAAAAACTATTTGGAGTTAAAGTATTAAAAGTAAATACAATTTCTGTAAAAGGAAAACAAAAAAGAGTTGGAGCTCATACAGGTATGACTCCTGACTGGAAAAAAGCAATAGTTACAATAGATACAAATCCACAAGATAAAACATATTTAGCTAAAGGTGGAAAAGAAGTTAAAGTATCTAAGAAGTATAAAGATTCAATTGACGAATTCATGGGTGCTTAATTCTAACAATAATCAGCATATTGCGTCGTTAAATTTAACATTAATAATCCTCAACGTGCATTAGCACGCCTCTGGTTATTAAGTTAAATTTGCCTAGCACTATACTAATTCTTGTTAGAATTGAAATCAATAAAATTATGGTTATCCAGAAAAAACTGGGAAAATAAAGAATATCTGTATGCGGAGCAGGAAAAAATCCGTAAATATAATAAATTTAGGAGAGAGAATTATGGGAATGAAACACTTCAAAGCCTATACACCTTCAAGAAGAAATATGACAGTATCAACATTTGAAGAGATTACAAAAAAGACTCCTGAGAAATCTTTACTTGCAAAGAAAAAGAAAAATGCAGGAAGAAACTCATATGGAAGAATAACTGTTAGACATCAAGGTGGAGGAAATAGACAAAAATATAGAATAATTGATTTTAAACGTAAGAAAGATGATATGGTTGCAACTGTTATTGGTATAGAATATGATCCAAACCGTAGCAGTAATATAGCATTACTAGAATATGAAGATGGAGAAAAAGCATATATACTTGCTCCTCAAGGATTAAAAGATGGAGATAAAGTAGTATCAGGAGAAAAGGCAGATATAAAGCCAGGAAATTGTATGCCAATTGAAAACATACCTGTTGGTACAATGATACACAATATCGAATTAAATCCAGGTCAAGGTGGAAAGATGGTTAGAGCAGCTGGTCAAGAAGCTCAACTTATGGCTAAGGAAGGAAGATATGCACATGTAAGACTTCCATCAGGAGAAATGAGATTAGTTGCAGTTAGATGTAGAGCAACAATAGGAACAATTGGAAATGCTGACCATGAAAATGTAAAACTTGGAAAAGCAGGAAGAAAGAGAAATATGGGAATTAGACCTACTGTAAGAGGTAGTGTTATGAACCCAGTAGATCACCCTCATGGTGGTGGAGAAGGTAGAGCACCAGTCGGAAGACCTGGACCACTTACTCCTTGGGGTAAACCAGCTCTTGGATATAAGACTAGAGCAAAACATAAACAATCAGATAAGTTTATTGTTAAGAGAAGAAAATAAGCCGTTAGCGAGCTGTGCGAGTGTTACGGATAACTTATACAATTGAATGAAGTGAAATTGTAAAAATTTCCTGAAAGGAGGAAAAACTTTAATGTCAAGATCAAGCAAAAAGATGCCTTTTGTAGAGCCAAAGCTTTTAAAAAGAATTGAAGCTATGAATGACTCAGGTAAAAAAGAAGTATTAAAAACATGGTCAAGAGCATCAACAATATATCCACAAATGGTAGGACACACAATAGCTGTACATGATGGAAGAAAACATGTACCTGTATATATTGCTGAAGAAATGATAGGACATAAATTAGGTGAATTTGCTCCTACAAGAACATTTAAAGGTCATGCAGGAGAAAAAGCATCAAATGTAAAAAAATAAGATTAATATAAGGAGGTTTAGCTAAAATGGAAGAAATAGCAAACTTAGAAGCTAGAGCAACTCTTAAATATGCAAGAATTTCAGCTAGAAAAGTAAAAATTGTTGCAGATTTAATAAGAGGAAAAGATGTTCAAGAAGCATTGGCAATAGTAAAATTTACACCAAAGATAGCTTCAGAAACTATTGAAAAGCTATTAAAATCAGCAATCGCAAATGCTGAAAATAATCATAACATGAATAGCCAAAATTTATATGTTGCTGAAATTTATGCAAACCAAGGTCCAACTCTAAAAAGAATTAGACCAGCAGCTAAAGGTTCAGCAGTAAGAATAAGAAAAAGAACAAGTCATATAACAATAGTATTGAAGGAAAGAGTATAGAAAGGAGGAGCTATAAGTTATGGGACAAAAAATGCATCCACATGGATTAAGAGTAGGTGTAATCAAAGATTGGGACTCAAAATGGTATGCAGATAGTAAAAATTTTTCTGATTACCTAGTAGAAGACCACAAAATCCGTGAATATGTAAAGAAAAAATTATTTGTTAGTGGAATTTCAAAAGTTGTTATTGAAAGAACTACTAAATTAGTAAAAGTTAATGTTTATACAGCAAAACCAGGACTAGTAATAGGAAAAGGTGGAGCACTAGTAGAAACATTAAAAACAGAATTACAAAAAATGATTGGTAGAGATGTAAAAATCGATATAATTGAAGTTAAAGATTTTGATACTAATGCACAATTAGTTGCAGAAAATATCTGTGCACAATTAGAGAAGAGAGTATCATTCAGACGTGCATTGAAACAAGCAATGGCTAAAGCTATGAAAGCAGGTGCTTTAGGAATAAAGACATCTGTATCAGGAAGATTAGCTGGAGCTGATATGGCAAGAACAGAATTCTATAAAGAAGGTACAATACCACTTCAAACTTTAAGAGCTGATATAGACTATGGTTTCTATGAAGCTAATACAACTTATGGAAAAATAGGTGTAAAAGTTTGGATATATAAAGGAGAAGTTCTTCCAACTAAAAAAACTGAAGCTAGACAAGGAGGGGAAGAATAATGCCATTAATGCCAAAAAGAACAAAATATAGAAAAATGCAAAAAGGTAGAAATAGAGGTAAGGCTTCAAGAGGAACACAAGTTACAGATGGAGAATATGGACTTCAAGCAACAGGCGCAGCATTAATAAAGTCTAATCAAATAGAAGCTGCTCGTATAGCTCTAACTCGTTACATTAAAAGAGGTGGAAAAGTTTGGATAAAAATATTCCCAGACAAACCTATAACAAAGAAACCAGCTGAAACTCGTATGGGTAAAGGTAAAGGAGCTCCTGAATATTGGGTAGCAAAAGTAAAACCAGGAAGAGTAATGTTCGAGATAGAAGGTGTTACAGAAGACGTAGCAAAAGAAGCTTTAAGACTTGCTGCAAATAAACTACCAGTTAGTGCAAAATTTGTAGTAAGAGAAAACAAAGTAGGTGGTGATAAAGTTGAAGATTAATAAAATAACAGAAATGTCTTCACCAGAGCTTGAAAAAGAATTAGGTGAATTAAAAACAGAATTATTTAAGTTAAGATTTAGTCTAGCAACTAATGGATTAGACAATCCAATGAAAATTAAAGAAGTAAAAAAGGATATTGCTAGAATTAATACAGTTCTTAGACAAAGAGAATTAGAAACTGCTAAGAAGGGAGAATAAGAAACATGGAAAGAAATCTTCGTAAAGTTATGATTGGTACAGTAACTTCAGACAAAATGGACAAAACAGTAGTAGTATCAGTTGAAACAAGTGTTAGACATAGTACTTATAGAAAGACTATGAAAAGAACATATAAATTAAAAGCACATGACGAAAAAAATGAGTGTCATATAGGAGATAAAGTAAAAGTAATGGAAACAAGACCTTTGTCTAAACAAAAAAGATGGAGAGTTGTTGAAATTATTGAAAAAGCAGAAAAATAACAAATCAAAAGATTTTTATTTGATTTAGAAGAAAGGAGAAACTAAAAATGGTTCAACAACAAAGTATATTGAAGGTAGCTGACAATACTGGTGCAAAAGAGATTATGTGTATCAGATGTTTAGGCGGATCATATAGAAGATATGCAAATATAGGAGATGTAATAGTTGCTTCTGTTAAAGATGCTACACCAGGAGGAGTTGTAAAAAAAGGTGATGTTGTAAAAGCTGTTGTAGTAAGAAGCAAAAAAGGCGTAAGACGTCAAGATGGTTCTTATATAAAATTTGACGAAAATGCAGCAGTAATAATTCGTGAAGATGGAACACCAAAAGGAACTCGTATATTTGGTCCAGTAGCAAGAGAATTAAGAGAGAAAGAGTATATGAAAATTCTTTCATTAGCCCCAGAAGTTCTTTAAGCTGTTAGCGAAAATGTCTAGTAGACATTTGAGTGTTACAGATTAAAGATACGAAGACTTAAAATTTGTTATATTAGGTTTGCCGAAGGGCAAAACGAATAATACAAATTTTTAGTTGTAGCTAGAAAAATCACAATCATTAACAATTTAAGATTAGAGGTGAAATTGAATTTATGAAAATAAAAAAAGGCGATACAGTTTGTGTATTATCAGGAAATGATAAAGGCAAAAGAGGAGAAGTTCTAGAAGTTATACCAAAAACAGAAAAAGTAATAGTTAAAGGTGTAAATATTAGAAAAAGACATGTAAAACCTAGAAAACAAGGTGAAGAAGGAGGAATTATACCAGTAGAATGTGCTATACATAGTAGCAAAGTTAATGTGGTATGTCCAAAATGTGATAAACCTGCAAGATTAGGTTATGTGATAGAGAAAGATCAAAAAATACGTGTATGTAAAAAATGTGGAAACAAATTAAAATAATAAAAAGTTAAGAAAGGAGGACTAAAAAACTTATGGAAAAGTTAAGAGAACAATATGAAAAAGAAGTAATTCCAGCATTAATGAAAAAATTTAACTATAAATCAGTTATGGAAGTTCCAAAACTAGATAAAATAGTTATAAATATAGGTTTAGGGGATATAAGAGAAAACCCAAAAGCATTAGAAAATGCTATGAATGATTTAAGCTTAATTACAGGTCAAAAACCAATTATAACTAAAGCTAAAAAATCAATAGCAGCATTTAAAATAAGAGAGGGTGCAAACGTTGGATGCAAAGTTACATTAAGAAAAGAAAAAATGTATGAATTTGCATATAAATTATTCAATGTAGCACTACCAAGAGTTAGAGACTTTAGAGGAGTATCTGAAACATCTTTTGATGGAAAAGGTAATTACTCAATGGGAATTAAAGAACAATTAATTTTCCCTGAAATAGAATATGATAAAATAGATAAACTTAGAGGAATGGATATAGTATTTACAACTACTGCAAAGACAGACGACGAAGCTCGTGAGTTATTAACTCTTTTAGGAATGCCATTCAAGAATTAATCAAGATTGAAAGGAGATACAATTATGGCAAAAAAGTCAATGATTGTTAAACAACAAAGACCACAAAAATTCAAGACAAGAGAATATAACAGATGTAAATTATGTGGTAGACCACATGCTTATATTAGAAAATATGGAATTTGCCGTGTATGCTTTAGAGAATTAGCACATAAGGGTGAGATTCCTGGTGTTAAGAAAGCTAGCTGGTAATTTGAATAAATGAAAAGCGGCATCTTGTGTTGTCAAGCTACATTAAATTCTTTTCAATATACAAAAAGTATTATTTCAAAGAATTTAATTTTGCTTTCCTAGCAATATACCACTTTTGCTTTATTCAAAAAAATTATATTGTAAAAAATGTTTTCTAAATTTGAAAGGAGGAAAAAAATGAATATAACAGATCCAATAGCTGATATGTTAACAAGAATAAGAAATGCTAATAGTAGCAAACATAAAACAGTTGATATACCTGCATCAAAGATGAAACTTGCTATAGCTGACATATTATTTAAAGAAGGATATATAAAATCATTTGAAGAAATCTCAAGTGATGTTCAAGGAACAATCAGAGTAGCTCTAAAATATGACGAAAAGGGAAATAGAGTTATAGATGGTATAAAGAGAATAAGTAAACCAGGACTTAGAGTATATGCTTCAAAAGAAGATTTACCACAAGTTTTAAATGGTTTAGGAATAGCAATAGTATCTACATCAAAAGGAATAATGACAGATAGAGAAGCAAGAAAAGAAGGACTTGGAGGAGAAGTATTGGCTTACGTATGGTAAGAGATGAAAAATTAAGAATAAAAATGAGGTGAATATAAATGTCAAGAATTGGCAACAAACCTATTGAAATACCAGAAGGCGTTGAAGTAAATGTTCAAGGAAATCACATTACAGTTAAAGGACCAAAAGGTACTTTAGAAAGAGATATAAGTGAAAAATTATCTGTTTCAGTAGAAGGAAATAAAATAAGTGTTACTAGACCAAATGATGAAGCAGAAATGAAGAGTATACATGGATTAACAAGAACATTAATAAATAATATGGTAATAGGTGTAAAAGAAGAATTTAAGAAAGAATTAGAGATTAATGGTGTTGGTTACAGAGTTCAAAAACAAGGAAATGACTTAAATTTAACATTAGGTTATTCACATCCTGTAATATATAAAGCACCAGCTGGAATTTCATTTGATGTACCAAATCCAAACTCAATAATAGTTAAAGGAATTGATAAGGAATTAGTAGGTCAAACAGCAGCAGAAATAAGAACAAAGAGATTACCAGAAGTTTATCGTGGAAAAGGTATTAAGTATATTGATGAAGTTATTAGACGTAAAGAGGGTAAGACAGGTAAAAAATAGACCTTAAAGAAAGGAGAGAAAATATAAAATGGTAAAAAGTACAGACAGAAAAATGGAAAGAGAAAGAAGACATATAAGAGTTCGTACTAAAATTTCAGGAACAGCAGAAAGACCAAGATTATGTGTTTATAGAAGTAATACAAATCTTTATGTACAAATAATAGATGATGAAGCAGGAAAGACTTTAGCACAAGCATCTACTATGGATAAAGAAATAAAAACTAAACATTCTAATTGTGAAGCTGCAAAAGAAGTTGGAGCATTAATAGCAAAAAGAGCCATTGAAAAAAATATCAAAACAATAGTATTTGATAGAGGTGGATATATATATCACGGAGTTGTTAAGTCATTAGCTGAAGCAGCTCGTGAAGGAGGACTAGAATTCTAGTAATAAATATTTAAGTTAAGGAGGAAAACCCATAAATGGAAGAAAATAATAACAATGAGTTAAGAGAAAAAGTAGTTGCCATTAGCAGAGTTGCAAAAGTTGTAAAAGGTGGTAGAACTTTTAGATTTAGCGCAGTAGTTGTTGTAGGAGATGAAAATGGACATATTGGTGTAGGTAATGGAAAAGCAGCAGAAGTTCCTGATGCTATAAAAAAAGCTATACAAGATGCTAAGAAAAACTTAGTAGAAGTTCCAGTAGTAGAAACAACAATTCCACATGAATTTGTTGGAACATCTGGAAGCGCAAAAGTTATGTTAAAACCAGCTACAAAAGGTACAGGAGTTATAGCAGGAGGAAGCGTAAGACCAGTATTAGAACTTGCAGGATACAAAGATATAAGAACAAAGGTTATTGGAACAAATAACCCAAGAAACGTTGTATATGCAACAATTAATGCTTTAACAAACATGATGACAGTTGAACAAGCAGCTAAAAAAAGAGGTAAAAAAGTAGAAGAAATATTGTAGGAAAGGAGTGTAAAGAATGAAACTAGGAGAATTAAAACCAGCAGTAGAGAAAAAGACTAGAACAAGAGTTGGTCGTGGTATTGGTTCAGGACTTGGAAAAACATCTGGTAGAGGACATAAAGGACAAAAAGCAAGATCAGGTGGAGGAGTAAGACGTGGTTTCGAAGGTGGTCAAACTCCATTATATAGAAGATTACCAAAAAGAGGATTTACTAATATTCATGCAAAAAGTTATGTAGAAGTTACATTAACAATGCTTAACAAATCTAAAGCAGATAAAGTTACAGCAGAGAGCTTAATGGAAGAAGGAATAATAAATAAAATAAATGATGGAATAGTAATATTAGGAACAGGTAGTTTAGATAAAAAATTAGAAGTAAAAGCAAAAAGATTCACAAAAACAGCAAAAGAAAAAATCGAAGCTGCCGGAGGAAAGATTGAGGTGGTTTAATTGTTTCAAACAATAAAAAACGCTATAAAGACTCCAGACGTTAGAAAAAAATTATTATACACATTGCTATTAATAGTAATATTTAGATTAGGATGCTACATAACAGTACCAGGTGTAAATAGTGTAGCTTTATCAGAAGCTCTAGGAGGATCAAATGGTTTAGCAGGAATGATAGACTTAATTTCAGGTGGAGCTTTCTCTAGATTTTCAATGTTTGCAATGAGTATAAGCCCATATATCACAGCATCAATTGTTATTCAATTGTTAGCTATGGTAATACCTGCACTTGAAAGACTTTCAAAAGAAGAAGGAGAAGCAGGAAGGGACAAATTAAATAAATATACAAAAATGTTGACAATAGTATTAGCATTAATAGAAAGTTTAGGAATATATTTGTCATATAGAAAATCGGGAATATTCGTTGACGAAGGATTTATGACAGGAGCTCTAATTGTAATATCATTAGTTGCAGGAACATCACTACTTATGTGGTTAGGTGACCAAATAACAAATAAAGGAATCGGAAATGGAATTTCTGTAATAATCTTTGTTGGTATCCTATCAGGGCTTCCAAGTGGAATTATCACAATATGGAATCTAGTATTTACAAATACAGGATTTTCTACAACTGGACTAATAACAGCCTTAGGAATAGTAATAGGTGCAATAATACTTGTTGCAGCAGTTGTGTTTGTACAACAAGCTGAAAGAAGAGTACCTGTTCAATATGCTAAAAAAGTTGTTGGAAGGAAAATGTATGGTGGACAAAATACACATATACCATTAAAACTTGCTATGGCAGGTGTAATGCCTATAATTTTTGCTTCATCATTCTTAACATTCCCAGCAATGATAATATCAATGTTTAATACAAACATTGCAACATCAACTGGATTTTGGGCAGTAATATATAAATTCTCAATGGCTACATCATCATCAGCTGTTCCAGTTGGATATTCAATTGCAAATGCATTAATATACTTAGTATTAATCGTTGCATTCACTTTCTTTTATACTTTTGCTACATTCAATCCAGCAGAAGTATCAAACAATATCAAAAAGAATGGTGGATTTATTCCAGGAATAAGAGCTGGAAAACCTACAACAGAATATCTAACATCAATAATATCAAAAATAACATGGTTTGGAGGATTATATTTAGCAATAATAGCTATACTTCCTATGTTATTAAGATTTACAAGTATAGATATAACATTTGGTGGTACATCTATATTAATCGTCGTAGGTGTGGCACTTGAAGTAGTACAACAATTAGAATCACAATTGGTGATGAGACACTACAAAGGATTTTTAGAGTAGAGGAGAGGTATATGATTTTATTAATGCTCGGAGCACAAGGAACTGGAAAGGGAACAGTAGCAGGAATTGTAAGTAAAGAAATAGGAATTCCACAAATTTCAACAGGAGATATATTTAGAAAAAATATCAGTGAAAAAACTAAATTAGGAATAGAAGCTGATAAATATATATCAAGTGGAAATTTGGTTCCAGATGAAATAACAGTTCCGATGGTTGAAGATAGATTGACATGGGAAGATGCAAAAAATGGTGTAATACTTGACGGTTTCCCAAGAACAATTGAACAAGCTCAAAAGTTGGATGAAATTCTAAGTAAATCTGGGAAAAAGGTAGATTTAGTATTAAACTTGGTTACACCAAGAGAAGAACTTATAGATAGAATGCTAACAAGAAGAGTTTGTACAAATTCAGACTGTAAAACAACATATAATATAAAACTAAATCCACCAAAAGTAGAAGGAATATGCGACAAATGTGGATCAAAATTAAAACAAAGAGAAGATGATTCTGATCCAGAAGCAATAAAAAGAAGATTAGAAATATATGAAGAAAAGACTAGCCCATTAGTAAACTATTATGAACAAAAAGGGGTATTAATTACAGAAACAGTTAGTTTAGAAACAGGAAGAATGGGTGCAGATGTGGCAAATGACTTGATAGCAAGACTTAAAAATTAGTTTAGTTTGTGTCTAAAAACTTGTTTTCAAACTTAGAAAAGAGAAAGTATAATGATAGAACTAAAATCAAATAGAGAAATAGAATTAATAAAAGAATCATGCAGGATAGTGGCTTTAGTTTATAAAGCAATAGAAGAAGCAATTAAACCAGGAATATCAACCATGGAACTCGACAGAATAGCCGAAAAAGTCATGAGGGATAATGGTGCTATTCCTGCCCAAAAAGGGTATCCTCATTATGAAAAAGGAGTGCCTGACTTTCCTAGCTCAATATGTGCCTCAATAAATGATGAGGTTATACATGGCATCCCATCTAATAGAGTACATCTAAAAGAAGGAGATGTTGTAAGTATAGATACAGTTGCATTAAAAAATGGATATAATGGAGATGCAGCAAGAACATTTATAGTTGGAAAGGGAAGCAAAGAGGCAGAAAAATTAGTAGAAGTAACTAGAAAAGCTTTTTTTGAAGGTATAAAATTTGCTAAACCAGGATTTAGAATTGGAGATATATCACATGCGATAGGAGAATTTGTAGAGAAACATGGATATAGTGTTGTAAGGGAATTTCAAGGACATGGTATAGGACGTGAAATGCATGAAGATCCAGGGATACCAAATTATGGCAAAGCTGGGAAAGGTCCTAGAATAGAAAAACGGTATGACACTTGCGATAGAACCAATGGTAATAGCAGGAAAGCCTGAAATATTAGAACTAGATGATGGTTGGACGATAGTTACAGAAGATCGGAAGTCTAGCAGCACATTATGAAAATACAATTTTAGTTACAGAAAACGAACCAAAAGTATTGACAATACTCTAAAAATGAGATATAATACATTAGTTAATTGTAGGATGAAACAATTGAAAAATAAGAGGAGGAACGTAGATTGGCAAAAGAAGATGTTATAGAAGTTGAGGGAACTGTTATTGAGACATTACCAAATACAACTTTTAAGGTAGAACTAGAAAATGGGCATCAAGTACTTGCTCATATTTCAGGAAAACTTAGAATGAACTATATTAAAATACTACCAGGTGATAAAGTTAAACTTGAACTTTCACCATATGATTTAAATCGTGGAAGAATTACTTGGAGAGCAAAATAGTCAATCTATAAATAAGGAGGAGCGAACAATGAAAGTAAGACCATCAGTTAAAAAAATGTGCGAAAAGTGCAAAATAATTAAAAGAAAAGGTGTTATAAGAGTAATTTGTGAAAATCCAAAACACAAACAAAGACAAGGATAGTTTCTTGAGTATGTACAATATATTCAGTGTTGTTGTGCATTCTTTAGAAACCACTTTTGTTAATATAATTTAGATATTAGCACAAATTTAGATGCGGCTGTATGTTACAAAGTAAGTAATATATATCGAAATTTGTGTTTATATATATTTTTGGATAGTAGGAATTTTTGAGTGTAAATGAAGATTTCTTAGCCGTATGAATGAAATAAATTACGGATAAGTTATACATTGGAAAAGCTCCATACTAGACAAATATGCGAATGTTACAATTTCTTGTAGCATTGCTACTTAGAAAATGTTAATTCGTTTTTTATAGATAGATTTAATCTATTTTATAAGATAAAATAAAAATGGAGGTGCTTAAAAACATGGCTCGTATAGCAGGAGTTGATTTACCTAGAGAAAAAAGAGTAGAAATAGGGCTTACATATATTTATGGTATAGGTGTTGCAAGTTCTAATAAAATTCTTAAAGAAGCTGGAGTTAATCCAGATACTAGAGTAAAAGATTTGACAGACGAAGAAGTAAACAGTATAAGAAAAATAATCGATGGAAGTTATAAAGTTGAAGGTGACTTAAGAAGAGAAATAGCTCTTAACATCAAAAGACTAACAGAAATTGGTTGTTATAGAGGATTAAGACATAGAAGAAGTTTACCAGTAAGAGGACAAAGAACAAAAACTAATGCACGTACAAGAAAAGGTCCTAGAAAATTAGTAAGTAGAAGTAAAGCTAAATAAAGTTTAGAAAGATAAGGGAGGTATAATACCAAATGGCTAATAAAAATGTAACAAGAAAAACACCTAGAAGAAATAGAAAGAACATAGATAAAGGTTCTGCTCATATTCATTCTAGTTTCAATAATACAATAGTTACAGTTACAGATACACAAGGAAATGTTATTTCTTGGGCAAGTGCTGGAGAACTTGGATTTAAAGGTTCAAGAAAAAGTACACCATTTGCTGCTGGTCAAGCTGCTGAAACAGCTGCTAAAGCTGCAATGGAACATGGATTAAAAACAGTAGAAGTATTTGTAAAAGGACCAGGTTCTGGTCGTGAAGCTGCAATAAGAGCTCTTCAAACAGCTGGGTTAGAAATTAGCGCTATAAAAGATGTAACACCAATACCACATAATGGTTGTAGACCACCAAAAAGAAGAAGAGTATAGAATATTAGGAAAGAAAGAGGTGTAAGAAACACATGTCAAGATATAAGGACGAACAATGTCGTATATGTCGTAGAGAAGGACAAAAATTATTCTTAAAAGGTACAAGATGTTATACAGACAAATGTGCTATTTCAAGAAGAAATTATGCTCCAGGAGAGCATGGACAAAAGAAAGCAAAACTTTCAGAGTATGGTATCCAATTAAGAGAAAAACAAAAAACTAAAGCTTTTTATGGTGTAAGAGAAGATCAATTCAGAAAATATTTTGAAATGGCTGAAAACAAAAAAGGTGTAACAGGTGAAAACTTACTTCAAATCCTAGAAAGTAGATTAGATAATGTTGTATATAGATTAGGATATGGTTCTTCAAGACCACAAGCAAGACAACTTGTAAATCATGGCTTATTTGAAGTTAATGGTAGAAAAGTTAGTATTCCATCTTACCTAGTTAAAGCAGGAGATGTGATAAAAGTTAGAGAAATTAAACAGGATAAGAAAATTGTTAAAGAAAATGTAGAAGTAAATGCTTCAAGACCTGTTCCAGCATGGTTAGAGAAAAATGCCAGTGAATTAAGTGGTAAAGTAATAAGATTAGCATCTAGAGAAGATGTAGACATTCCAGTTGAAGAGCATTTGATAGTAGAGCTATACTCTAAATAGTAGTTTAAAAATTTAGGAGGTAAAAATGATAGAATTCGAAAAGCCAAATATTGAATGTACAAATATGGATGAACAAAATAACTATGCTAAATTTGTGTGTGAACCATTAGAACGTGGATATGGTGTAACAATAGGAAATTCTTTAAGAAGGATTTTACTTTCATCACTTCCAGGATGTGCAATAACAAGCATTAAAATTGATGGTGTAGTACATGAATTTTCAACAGTACCAAACGTAGTTGAGGATGTTTCTGAAATAATAGTAAATTTAAAGGGTGTTAGATTCAAATCATATGACAACGAAGAAAAAACGATAAAAATTGACTTCCAGCATGAAGGAGAAGTCACAGCTGGTGATATTATAACAGATGGAACAATAGAAGTACTAAATCCAGAGTTACATATAGCAACAGTTTCAGAAGGTGGACATTTAACAATGGATATGACAGTTGAAAAAGGAAGAGGATATAATACAGCTTCTAAAAATAAAAAAGATAATCAAGACATATCTGTATTACCAATAGATTCAATATTTACTCCAGTAAAGAAAGTAAACTACCAAGTTGAAAATACAAGAGTAGGGCAAATGGTAGACTTTGATAAATTAATAATAGAAGTATGGACAGACGGAAGCTTAAAGGCCTATGAAGCAATAAGTTTAGCTGCTAAAGTTATAACAGAACATTTGTCACTATTTATAGATTTATCAGAAGCTGCTAAAAATACACAAATAATGGTGGAAAAAGAAGAATCTAAAACAGCAAGAGTACTAGAAATGTCAATAGAAGATTTAGAATTGACAGTAAGAAGCTTTAACTGCTTAAAGAGAGCAGGAATTTCTACTGTACAAGATTTAGCAAATAAAACAGAATCAGACATGATGAAAGTAAGAAATTTAGGAAAGAAGTCACTAGACGAAGTAACAAATAAGTTACATTCTCTTGGATTAGATTTCGCCCAAGAGGAGTAATGAAAGGAGTGAACACAAAATGGCTAGAAATAGAAAATTAGGAAGAACAACAGCTCAAAGAATGGCAATGCTTAGAACACAAACAACAGATTTATTATTAAATGGTAAGATAAAAACAACAGAAGCTAGAGCTAAAGAAATAAAAGCAATAGCTGATAGTATAATTTCACTTGCAATCAAAGAAAAAGATAACTTTGAAGAAGTTGAAGTAAAAGTTGTACGTGCTAAATTAGATAGCAAGGGAAATAAAGTTACAGAATTAGCAAAGAGTAAAAATGGTAAAGAATACCTAAAAGTTGTTAAAGAAGAAAAAACAGAGAAAAGACAAAAGGATATGCCTTCAAGATTAAATGCAAGAAGAAAAATAATGACAAAAATAAATAAAGTTAAAGATAGTGAAGGTAAAAATGTTGACTTACCAGCAAAACTATTTAATGAAATAGCTCCAAAATATGAAGGAAGAGTTGGTGGTTATACAAGAATGGTAAAACTAGGACAAAGAAGAGGAGACTCAGCAGAAATAGTTTTATTAGAGCTAATTTAATAAATATAATAAGTAAAAGCCCTATTCATAAGAATGAGGGTTTTTATTTTGTTAATCACACTTTTAATTTAGCTACTTGAAATATCAAATATTTTATGATATAAATATATAAAACAAATTACATGGGAGGAAGTTATGGAGAAAAAAGACAAAAAGGAAAAGAAAGAAAGAAATCCAATAGATAAGAAAAAATTTATAAGAAGTATAGTAATTATAATAATGATAGTTGCAATGTTATTATCAGTTGCTGCATCATTAATATACAATGTTATTTATTATATGAATCAATAGACAAGCTTTTTTAGAAAGAAGAATAAATATATGATTAGTAATTTTATAAATGGAATACCAACAAATTTCGGAAATGTAATTTTAAATTATACACAACAGTTATATGACAATCCATTTAAGTTCATAACTTTAATTGTAGATATAGTAATTGTAGTGTTATTATTTATTAAACTGTTTAAAATAGTGAAGGACTCTAGAGCGGCACAATTACTAAGAGGAATAGCAATAATAATTGTAGCTATGGCACTAAGTTCAATTTTACAACTTAATATTCTAAACTACATATTAACAGCGTTTATGACATATGGAGTTGTATTAGTTGTCTTATTCCAACCTGAGCTTAGAAGATCATTAGAAGAGCTTGGAAGTAATAAAATAACAAGACTTTTTGGAATAGATAAGGATATAGAAACTAAAACAAAAGAGGAAATATATAAAATAGCAATAGCTGCATTTGAATTATCTAAAACAAAGACAGGTGCTTTAATAGTTATAGAAAGGGATATAGAAATTAAAGATATAATAGCAACAGGCGTATTAATGGATGCAGAAATTTCTCCACAATTGCTTGTAAATATATTTGTACCAAAAACACCACTACATGATGGAGCGGTTGTAATTAGTGGGGGAAGAATGAAAGCGGCAGCTTGTATGCTTCCACTTGCAGGAGATAAAGATATAGCAAGAGAGCTCGGAACAAGACATAGAGCGGCTATTGGAATATCAAAAGAATCTGATGCAATAGCTATTGTTGTTTCGGAAGAAACAGGTAAAGTTTCAATAGCAAAAGATGGTGTCTTAATTGCAGATGTTAGAGAGGATGCACTTAAAAAAATTTTAATTAAAAACTTGATACAAAAAAATAATATTATATCAAAGGAAGAAAACAAAGAGACTAAAGAAGAGGTTAAAAAAGAAGAATGAAAAAATACCCTAAGTTTAAAAATTATAACTTAGGGTAAAATCATTTATATAATACAATTTAGTCACATTTAATTCACAAATATATAGTAATATGTAAATAAATAAGTTTGAATTTTTTGAGAAAGGAATGAATTATAAAATGGAAGAAAACAATGATAATGCTTTTAAAAGTGTAGGATTCTATAACAACAATAATAAGAATAAAGGACTTGGAAAAACGGTATTTGTTTCTTTTTTATCAGGAATAGTTGGTGCAGGTTTAGTAATAGGAACTTGTTTTGGTATTCCAGAGATAAAAGAAAAAATAGTAGGAGAACAAAAGGTAGTAAAAGAGGAAACAACTCAAACTTCAACTCAAGTAAATGCAACAGCAGTATCTTTGACACAATATTCAGATACAGCCATAGGTGTTGCAGCTAAAGTTTTACCATCAATAGTAGGAATAGAAATAGAGTATAGTGTGAATTCAATATTTGGTAAATCTACTGGAAGTGCAACAGGTTCAGGAATAATAATATCAGAAGATGGATATATATTAACAAATAATCATGTTGTAAATTCAACATCTTCAAATAGCTATTATCAAGTGTCAACAGCTGGTGCAATAAAAGTAAAACTATATAATGACGAAACAGTATATGATGCAAAAATAGTAGGAACGGATGATCAAACAGATTTAGCAGTAATAAAAATAGATAAAACAGGACTTACTGCTGCTGAATTCGGAAATTCAGATAATGTAGTGGTTGGTGAATTTGCAATGGCAATAGGTAATCCATTAGGATTATCAACAAGTGCAACTTGCGGAATAATAAGTGCAGTAAATAGAGAAATAACAGCAGAAAATAAGAAATATACAGTTATACAAACAGATGCTGCTATTAATTCAGGCAATAGTGGAGGAGCTTTAGTAAATAGCAAAGGTCAAGTGATAGGAATAAATACATTAAAGCTCTCAGGAGAAGGAGTAGAAGGTATAGGTTTTGCAATTCCAATAAGTTCTACAACAGAGATATCAAAACAATTAATAGAACATAATAAGGTAATTAGACCATATGTTGGAATAGAAGGTATGGGCATAAATAAAGAAACAGCAGAAAGATATAAATTGGTTGAAGGAGTATACATTAAAACAGTAGAAGATTTTGGCTCAGCACAAAAAGCAGGAATCAAGCCAGGAGATGTAATAACAGAATTTGATGGAAAAGTAGTAAAAACAGTAGAAGAGATAACAGAACTTAAGAATAAACATAATATAGGAGATACTATTAAAGTAAAAATATATAGAAATGGAGAATATAAAGAACTAGACTTAGTTCTTGGAGAGCAACCTTAATTTTAAAGTAAAAACGTCTAAACAATAGGTTTAGACGTTTTTCAGACTGTTGACAAAGTAAAATTTGTTGACAGTCTTTTCTTTTTAGAAAAAAT